>JBAYGL010000170.1:0-9971 GCA_041666725.1 Limisphaerales bacterium | reverse complement strand
CTTGGGCGAACTGAGGACGAGCTCGGGATATTTGTTGCCGCCGCGGATGTTGGTGAAGCTGCCCACCGTGGTGAAACACTTGCGGAACTCGTTGGGCCGCTCCCAGCAAACCGTCCACGCGCAGATGCCGCCGCTGCTGCTGCCGGCGATGCAGCGCTGTTCGGGGTTCTTGGTGAGGTTATACTTCCTGGCAACTTCGGGGAGAATCTCCTCCAGCAGGAAGCGCGCATAGAGGTCGCCCAAGGAGTCGTATTCGAAGCTGCGGTTGGAGGCGGGAGCAGCCTTGCCGTCGGGACGCTTGGGCGCAGCTTCGCCCGGCTTGAGCGGCTTGGTGCCGGGCTTGATGAAGATGCCGATGGTCACCGGCATTTCCTTTTTGTGGATGAGGTTGTCAAAGACCGTCGGAGCCTTGTAGAGCACTCCGTCCTGAGAGACGTAAACGCACGCAGGCTTCTTGCCGTCGTATTGTTTCGGGACGTAAACGGAATACTTCCGCATGGTGCCGGGGAAAATCTTGCTGTCGTTCCAGTCGTATTCGGTGACGACACCCCTGGGCACGCCGGGCTGCTCCTCGGAGTCGGGCGTGAGCTTCTTGTATTGGTCGTCCGACGAAGGTTCCTTCTTCTCGGCGGCGAAAAGCGGAGCGGCGAGGACGAGGCAGAGCAAGGGAGTGAGGATGTGTTTCATGGCAAGAATAGTTCACCAACGGGAGTGCCCGCGAAACACGCGAATTGACGCGAAAGGAAAGGCGGCGGAAAACGCCGGTGTTTCAATGTCTTCCTTTTCGCGTTCATTCGCGTGTTTCGCGGGCAAATTGTTTCACTTCTTCTTCCCTGCCGCCGGCTGCTCCTTCGGCGGCGGGAGGAAGAACAGGTTTCCGTTCGCCCTGGTCTTGCGACGGAAGATCTTGTCCGTGCAGGTCACGTAGAGGAATTCCATGTTCGGCCCGGCGAAGCCGCAGCTCGTCATGAACTTGTCCGTCGGCTTGGGCAGCACGCCGCACATCCGGCCTGTCGGATCAAACACCTGCAACCCCACGGCGCTGGCCACGTAGTAACGGCCCTGCGCGTCGGTCGTCATGCCGTCGCCGCTGCTCGCGGTCTTGTAAACCGGCGACCGCCCGTCGGGGCTTTTCGCGTTCACGTCCACCTCGGTGCGCAAGGTCATGTAGGGCTCCTTGTGCGAGAGGCTGCCGTCGGGCTCGATGCGGAACGTCCACGCATTCTGTCCGCGTGAATCGGACACCGCGAGCGTGCCCTGGTCCGGCGAGACCGTGATGCCGTTGGGCGCGGTGATGCCGGTGTCCACGGCGCGTTTTTCGTGGGTCTTCGGGTTCACAAACGTAACCTGTTTCTTGCCCGTCTCGGTGATGTAGATGTGGCCCTTGTGCGTGACGACGAGATCGTTGGGCTGCACGTCCTCGGCGACGACCGACTTCGTGCCTTCGGGCAGCTTGAAGGCGACGAGCTGCTTGTCCTTGCCCACGCAACCGTAGAGCAGCCCGTCCGGTCCGAACTTCAACCCGCTGACCGAGGTGCCTTCGAGGACCTTCGATTTCTTCCCGTCGGGCGCGACCTTCCACACCGCCGGCGGCGTGCTGCGCATGTCGCTGAAGTAGAAATTGCCCTGGGCATCCGCGCACGGGGCGTCGGTGAAGCCGTGGCCTTCGGAGATCAACTGCCAGCCTTCGCCGTCAATCAGGAGCATCGAGAGCGGCATGTCCTGCGCCGGTGACTTGAGCGAGAGCAGCGTGCAGCCGAGGAGGACGAGGGCCCAGTGGTTGAGTCGTTTCATGTGTGTCAGGTGCGGCTTTCTGCCACGGATCGGGCGCGGAGGGAATAGCAAACAGCTGCCGGCTACCAGCGATCAGCAAGTCGAAGAGCTTTTGAATCTCGAATCTGCCCGGCAGTGAAACGATATCTGTTGCCGCCCCTTGTGGCGTGACGGCTGACCGCTGACCGCTGTTCGCCGACAGCCGGCCGCTCTTCAGGCTTGCTGTCGCCCCTGCCCTTCTTGAAGCTCCCGGCGTTGCACCCCGTTTCATCCATGCGTCTGGCCTCCGTTCTCACGCCGCTGAACGAATACCATCTCACGCTCGCCGCGCAGTGCGGCGTCGAGGACATCACCGTGCGCTACCCGGGCCCGGAGCCGGAGAACTTGCTGCGCCTCCAGAGCCAGATCGCCGCACACGGACTCCGCCTCGCCATCATCGAAGGCTGCCTGCCCATCGAACGCCTCAAGCTCGGCCGCGACGACGGCACCGAGCTGGCCGCGATGAAGTCGCTCATCCATCAGATGGGCCGGCTCGGCATCCCCATCCTGTGCTACAACTTCATGGCCGGCACGGACTGGGTGCGCACGCGGCTGGACACACCGGAGCGTGGCGGTGCGCGGGTGACGGAGTTCGACTTGGAGGCGGCGGAACGCGCGGTGTCCCTGAGCACCACGGCCAGCACCATCGGCAGCGACCGCATCTCGGCGGATGAACTGTGGGCAAACCTGGAACGGCTGCTCCGCGAACTGGTGCCCGTGGCGGAGGAAAGCGGCGTGTTCCTCGCCATGCACCCGGACGATCCGCCGCTGCCGGAGTTCCATGGCAAGGCTCGAATCATGAACTCGGTCGAGAACTTCGAGCGCCTCGTCCGCCTTGTGCCCAGCGCCCACAACGGCATTTGTTTTTGCCAGGGCACTTTTGCCGCGATGGGCGTGGACATTCCCGCCGCCATCCGCCGGCTCGGCCCGCACATCCGCTACGTCCACTTCCGAGATGTGCGCGCGACCGGGCCGGGGCATTTCGTCGAGACGTTCCATGACAACGGCCCGACCGACATGGTCGCCGCGATGGCGGCGTATCGCGAAGCCGGCTTCTCCGGTGCGATGCGGCCCGATCATGTGCCACAGCTCGTTGGCGAAGAGACCGGCGAGCCGGGCTACACGATGCTTGGCCGGCTGTTCGCGTATGGCTACATGCGCGGACTGATGCAATCGGCGGAGAAGTTCGTCCGAGTTTCCAGCCAGTCCTGACGCGCGCCTCGACCACACCTTTTCATGTCCGCCAACCCGCCCACCAACATCCGCCACCGCATCATCCTGGTCAGCATGTTGATGGCGTTCATCCTCTACCTCGACCGCATCTGCCTGGCCGAGATCGTGAAGTCGGCGTCCTTCAACACCGATGTTCCGCTCACGAAGGAGGAGATCGGCCGCATCCTCGGCGCGTTCTTTTTTTCCTACGCCCTGTTCCAAGTCCCCACCGGCTGGGCCAGCGACCGCTTCGGCCCGCGCAAGATGCTCACCGCCTACATCGTCCTCTGGTCCCTCTTCACCGGGCTGACCGGCTTCATGTCCACCTTCGCCGGGCTGCTTGTGATGCGCCTGCTCTGCGGCGCGGCGGAGGCCGGCGCGTATCCGACCTGCGGGGCGGTGATCCGGCGCTGGATTCCGCTGGAGGCGCGGGCCCGGTCCAGCGCGTTCGTCGCGTTTGGCGGACGCATCGGCGGCACGCTGGCACCGTTTATCACGGCCTGGATGGTCGTGGAACTTGGCCACTGGCGGCGGCCCTTGTGGATTGACGGAGGTGTCGGTCTCATCATCGCCGCGATCTACTGGCATGTCGTGCGCAACAGCCCGGAGGAACATCCCGATTGCAACGATGCCGAGCGTGCGCTCATCGGCAAACCGCCGGTCGAACGGCCGGTATCCCTCGGTGAATTCCTTGGACTCGTGGGCGCGCTCGCCCAAAGCCGCAGCCTGTGGCTCAACGCCGTGGGCCAGCTTTGCACGAACATCGGCTGGGGCTTCCTCATCACCTGGCTGCCCACCTACCTCAAGGAGCAGAAACACGTCGAGGACATCGCCGGCGGGCGCATGGTCACGGTGGTGCTGGCCTTTGGCATGGTCGGCCAGCTCGTCGGCGGCTGGGTGGCGGATTTGAGCGTGCGGCGTTTCGGCCTGCGCTGGGGCCGCGTCCTGCCGTTGTTCGTCTCGGGCTTTCTGGGCGGCTGCGCCTACCTCGTCTGCCTCAACGTGGACTCCGCCTGGGGCGTCATCGCCTGCTGCTGCATGGTGTCGTTCGCCGTGGACATGGGCAATCCGGCCACGTGGGCGTTCATGCAGGACGTCGGTGGTCGTGCGACAGCGGCCGCGTTCGGCTGGGGCAACATGTGGGGCAACTTCGGCGCGGCCGCGATTTCCATGCTCGTCCCCCTCCTGCTGGAGCTGGGCAAGCAGGGCGACACCGGCCAGCGCAACGTCTTCATCCTCTGCGCCAGCGCGCTCTTCGTTTACGCCTTCATCTCGCTGGGCCTCGATGCCACGAAACAAGTGCTGAAGAAGGCCGAGTCCTGAAAGAGTGGCTGCACACAAACCTGGAACTCAGTGGGTTCCCCGCCTCGCCTTTCGGGTTCCGGGTTTGAAGCGAGACTCCTCACGTCGTCTCCTGCGGAGGGGCGCATTTCAATTTCATGCAAGCATCCAGACGAAGGGACCCTCAGCTATCGCGAAGCGATGCCAGCGATTAGCCGGGGGTAAGGAGCCAGGCGACGCCACCCCCGGGATCCCGGTGCATGGCGACCCGACCCCGGCGGGGTCGCAGCTGGTTCTTGGTCAGGGCTGGCACCCCTTCAGGGTGCTTTTTTTCCCGCATCTGACCGGGGGTATCGCCTGGCTCACCCCCCGGCTAATGGCTCTCAGCCCTCCGGGCTGAAAGAAAGCGGAATGCGCCCAAACCGAAGCTTTCACAAGACCTCTGCTGGACAAGCCTGAAACCAGGTTTTAGGGTCGCAGCACATGATCCCGATGAACGACAACCCCGTCGCTCAATCGTAATGTTTAGATGCCACGGCGCATGATCACCACTTTCCACATCTTGGCATTTGTATGCTCCGTTGTTGGGTTAGTTTTTGGAGCAGCCGTTGGTCACGCCTATTTCGACTGGTGGGGCATCTTGCTCGGAGTTCCTGGAGCGTATATTGGCCTGGTTATAGGACGGCTACCTCGCTTCATTGGTTTGATGATTTTACGCCGGAGTGGAAGCACTGATTCTTCACGAAAGACATAGTTGATATGAACCTTATGCCGCTCCTGAGAAACCAGCCCTGCAAGCGTGAATTGGAAACCAGGCGGCTGTTCTGGGCCGTAGCCACGCTGTGCTGCCGCAGCGCTTCAGGCAGGCTCCCTCACTGCACCGGCTTGATCTGGACATTCCGCACGACCGTCGTGGTCTGATACGTGGCGATGCCCAGCGGGATGGAATCCTCGATTTCCCCGAAGCGCATGGAGATGCGGCGGTCCTTGATGTCCTGGTCCACGACCTTCTCGTCGTTGATCCAGGTTTCCAGCTTCCCGGGCGTGACCTTCATGCGGATGCGGAACCACTTGTTGTTGTCGTAGCCGAGGAATTTCGTCGTCTCGTTTTCGGAGGCGTCGAGCCCGTCAATGCTGGAGATGCCGGTGGTGGCCCCGCCCCAGCCGCCGAGCACCAGCGTGGCGTGCGCCGCGCCCACCGGAAAGGTCAGGCCGACGAAGAAGTCGTTGCCCTGCACCTTGAGCGCCTCCAGCGTGATCTCGAAGTTCGTCCTGGGCACCGGGTTCGTGAACGTGATGCCGCTGAGGCTCTGCCCCGCCTCGATGTAGATGACCGGCCCCTGCCCCTTGAAGTCCGGCTCGACGCGCACCTCGCCGCCGCCCGCGAAGTTGGAGAGCTTCCAGCCTGACAGCGTCCTGCCGTCGAAGAGGCTCCTGGCGGCGTTCGCGGCCTCCGGCCTGGCGGCAGCCGCGCCAGCCGTCGCAGCGGCTGACGGTTTGGCCTTGCAGCTCTCGCAGTCGGACGAAGCGCAGCCGTTCAGCAGCGCGGCAACGGCGGCCAGAACCGGCAGGGAGGGAACAGCGGCGGTGATTTTCAAAAGCTTCGACTTCATGGGAGGTGAAATGTAAGAGGGTCAGGCTTGCTGTCTGTGGGATGCATTGGAAGGGTTTGTCCGCCCCGCCCGCAAGCCTTCTCTCCCGGCGCTGCGTGGCGCCTGCCCGGGACAGGGGCAGGATGCTTCGGCTGACATGGGCAAAAGCGGCTGCCCGCGCTTGACGTTGGGAAGGCGCGCCCGCAGCCTCCCCGCGTGTCTTCCAACGAATCAAACGCACTGACAGCCCTGCCGTCGAATCGCGGCTGGATCGTCACCTTCTCCGGCACCGGCATCAACCTGGCGCTGGGCATCCTCTACGCGTGGAGCCTCATCAAGGGCGCGATTGAAAAGGAGTTCGGCTGGCACGGCGAGCAGCTCAACGATCCTTATGCGCTGTGCTGCCTTGTCTTCGCGTTCGCCATGATTCTCGCCGGGCGCTGCCAGGACAAGTTCGGCCCGCGTCTCACCGCGACGATCGGCGGCGTGCTGGTCGGGTCGGGCTTCGTGCTGGCCTCGACGACGAACAGCTACAGCGTATGGCTCGTGGGCATCGGCGTGCTGGCCGGGCTGGGCATGGGCTTCGGTTATTCGTCGGCGACGCCGCCCGCGCTGAAGTGGTTTCCGCCCGCCAAGACCGGCCTCATCGCGGGTCTGGTCGTGGCCGGCTTCGGTCTGGCGCCGGTGTATCTCGCGCCGACGTGCCAGTATCTGCTGGGAAACTACGGCGTGCAGAAATCCATGCTGATCCTGGGCGTGGCGTTCACGGTGATCGTCTGCGGCCTGTCGCAACTGCTGCAAAATCCCCCGGCGGGTTTCGTCGCCGGCCAGCCGGCCAATTCGACGGCCCCGACGGCCGCGATCCCGAGCAGCACGCCCGCCGAAATCCTGCGCACACCGGGCTTTTATCTGCTCTGGGTGATCTACTTCATCGGCTCGGGTGCCGGCCTGATGGTCATCGGCAGCGTCAGCGGCATGGCGAAGAAGAGCATGGGGGACGCGGCGTTCATCGCCGTCGCCGTCATGGCCATCGGCAACGCGGCCGGACGCATCATCGCCGGGATCATCTCGGACAAGATCGGGCGGCGCTGGACACTGATGGCGGTGCTGCTGTTCCAGGCCGTGCTGATGTTCGTCGCGATTCCCGTGACCGGCACGAAGGGGCTGGCCCCCGTGATCATCGTGCTCGTGGCGACGCTCGTCGGCTTCAACTACGGCGCAAACCTGTCGTTGTTTCCGTCGTTCACGAAGGACCTGTGGGGATTGAAGACCTTCGGCATGAACTACGGCGTGCTCTTCACGGCGTGGGGCGTGGGCGGCCTCGTGTTGCCGCGCGTGCAGCAGACGCTCACGGCGCAGAGCGGCGGCAGCTACACCAGCTCGTTCATCACGGCGGGAGTGATGCTCATCGTCGGGGCGCTGCTCACCCTGGGCATCAAACCTCCCGCGCCAAAACCAACCGCAGCCTGATCGCCCGCGCGCCCGGCGCGGAGCTTCACGCCAGCTCTCGAATGACCTCGCTGCCGGGTTCCACCAAATGCTGGGGACGGCCGGTCAGGTCGTTGATCAGGTCATTGTGCGGATCCAAGCCGAGCTGCTGGTAGAGCGTCGCAAACACATCGCCGAACCTGACGGGGCGGTCCACGCACTCGCCCGCATCGCGGCTCGTCGCGCCGACGACCTGTCCGTGCCGCATCCCCCCGCCCGCGAGAAGCGCGAAGGACACATTCGGCCAGTGATCGCGCCCGCCGTCCTTGTTGATCTTCGGAGTGCGCCCGAACTCGCCCCAGACCACGACGCTCACGTCCCGGTCCAGGCCGCGCGCGTGCAGGTCTTCGATGAGCGCGGAAAGGCCCTTGTCCAGAAGCGGAAATTCCTCGCGCGCCTGGCCGAAGTTGTTCTGGTGCCAGTCCCACCGGCTGAACGCCACGGTCACGCAGCGCACGCCGGCCTCGACGAGCCGCCGCGCCATCAGGAAATCGTCGAGCAGCCGGTGTGAGCCGTCGTCCTTGAAGTTCGGGAAGCCGCGTCCATAGCGGTCGCGCAGCTTCGGATCCTCTTTGTTCAAGTCCAGCGCGTCGGCGAGCCTGCTGGAGGTCAGCATGGCAAACGCCTGCTGTTGAAACGCGTCGAGTCCCTCCACCAGCCCGCTGTTGTCCACGTCGCGGCGGAAGCGGTCGAAGGCCGTGAGCAGCGAGCGCCGCTCATCCAGGCGTCCGGCGGAGACGCCGTTCAGGACCATGTCGTCCTTGCCTTCCTTGTTCGGCTTGAACGCGGAATGCGCGGGCCCCAGGAAGCCGGCCTGGCCCGGATCGCCCCACGGACGATGCCCGGTGTTCGGAGACAGGCCGACGAAGGGTGGCATGCCCGGCGTGGTGCCGCCCTTGAGCTTGGACAACGTGGCGCCAATGGACGGCCAGCCGCCGGCCGGCTGGAGCCGTGGTGCGCGCCCGGTCTGGCATTGGAAGGCATCGTGCCCGCCCGCCGACCCGACGATCGAACGGATGATGGTGAACTTGTCCGCGCACTTCGCGAGCATCGGGAACAGCTCGCCCACCTCCATGCCGGGGACGTTCGTCCTGATGGGCTTGAACTCGCCGCGAATCTCGCGCGGGGCGTCCGGCTTCAGGTCGAACATGTCCTGATGCGAGGGCCCGCCCGGGAGGAAGATGTTGATGATCGCCTTGTGTGACTTGCCGACGCCGGCCTTCGCCTCCGCTTCGAGCAGCTGCGGCAGCGCCAGCCCGCCCATGCCCAGCGCGCCCAGCCGGATAAAACTCCGGCGCGAAATGCCGTCACAGAAACGGCCTTGATGGCGTCCGAGGATCGTGAGCATGCGCGACTTCGATTACATCCGGTGAGACACAATACCCGACGGAGGCAGGGCCGGGAAGATTCAGGCGCATCCCGAATCCAAGCATGCGCCTGCCGCCGACGTGGCGGGCAAGACGCCTGAAGCAGCTCGCAGAATTCCGGAAAACCGGACAGGGCGTCCCGCGAACGCTACTTCGAGGCGAGCGCCGCCTCGATGGCCTGGATGACTTCCGGCGAGTCCGGCGCCGTCTTCGGCTCGAAACGCTTGATCACCTTCCCGTCGCGGCCCACGAGGAACTTGCCGAAGTTCCACGCGATGTCCTTGCCACCCTCGCCGATGAGCGTCCTGTAGAGCGGGTGGCGGTTGGGCCCGTTGACCTCCAGCTTGTCGAACATCGGGAAGCTCACGTTGTATTTCGTGGAGCAGAACTGGAGGATTTCCTCGTTGCTGCCCGGCTCCTGCTTGCCGAACTGGTTGCAGGGGAAGCCGGCCACGACCAGACCCCTGGCCTTGTATTTCCCGTAGGTGGCTTCGAGGGCCTTGTATTGGGGCGTGAGGCCGCACTTGGAGGCGACGTTGACGACGAGTATGACCTTGCCCTCGAAAGCCTTGAGCGAGGTGTCCCTGCCCTTGATGTCCTTGACTGGCGCATCGTAAACGGATGCGGCGGTGAGCGTGGAGGCGGTGATCATGAGGGTTGCGAGGAATGTGATGGGTTTCATTGCAGAGTTTTGGTTGAACGGTCGCGCTAAGGACGAAAGGACGAACCGAGGGGAGCGAAGATTCAGCCGGAGCCGCCGCGCACCCGTGGGTTGCCACCGGCACTTCCATTTGTGTTTCGGCCAGAAGCCCTGCTGGGCAAAGAGATCAGGGAAAGACATCTTCCTTGAATTCGGATGGGCTGTGCCGGCTAATTCTTTGAACATCCAGGCCGCCACCCGTTCCAACGCTGACAATATGAACACAAACCGCTTCTCGACCGCCCTGTGCCTGCTGGCCCTTGTGGCTGCGGAGACCGCCTCTCCGCTCTTCGCTGCTCAGAAAGACTCCAGCGCCCTGGCACTCGCCCGTCAGCTGAACCAGGCCTTCATCGAGGTCGCCGACCAGATTTCACCCTCGGTCGTCGTCATCCGCGTGGCGCAAAAGCAGGAGCGCAACATGTTCGGGTCCGACACCGAGGGAAGCCCGTTCCTCGACATGATCCCGCGCGAGTTTCGCAAGCAGCTGGAAGAGCGCTTCGAAAAGCGCCGGAAGCAGCG
>JBAYGL010000169.1:0-10017 GCA_041666725.1 Limisphaerales bacterium | reverse complement strand
GTGAAGCGTGACGTTGGGCTTCGCAACCGTGGCCTCAAAGGGGTAGAGGTTCACCACCACGAGGTCGATCGGCGCGATGCAGTGCTGCTTCACGGCCCACTCGTGCTCGGTGTTGCCGCGGATGTAGAGGAGGCCGCCGTGGACCTTCGGGTGGAGCGTCTTCACGCGGCCGTCGAGCATCTCGGGAAAGCCGGTGTGCTCGGAAATGTCCTTCACCACGAGGCCCGCGTCGCGCAGAGCCTTGGCGGTGCCGCCGGTGGAGATGAGCTCGACGCCGGCGGCGGCGAGGGTTTGGGCAAAGGGGATGAGTCCGGCCTTGTCGGAGACGGAGAGCAGCGCGCGTTGGATTTTAGCCATAAACAGGCGGTGAAAATCTCCCTCCGCACGCGGCGCGTCAATCGCGCAGTTTGCTTTCGCGACAGGCACCGCAAGGCCGGGTGAGAATTGCTTTGCTCTCTGCGCGGCCTTTTGCGGCAATCGCCCCATGCGTGTGCTTGCTTTGGATCATGGAACCGTCCGCGTCGGAGTCGCCGTCAGCGATGAGCTGGGGATGATAGCCCGGCCGCTGGAGTTCATCCCGGCGGAGCCGTGGGACGGCTTTCTCGCGCGCCTGACGGCGCTGCTGGCGGAATTGAAGCCGGAGCAGATCATCATCGGGATGCCGCGCAACATGGACGGCTCGATGGGGCCTGCGTCGGAAAAGGTGCGGGAGTTTGTGGTGAAGCTGCGCGAGACGGTCACGGTGCCGATCCGCACCTGGGACGAGCGGCTGACAACGGTTCAGGCGCAGCGGATGCTCCGCCAGGCCGGCCACAAGGCGAAGGACCAGAAGGGCAAGATGGACCAGACGGCTGCGGCCATCATTCTCCAGAGCTTTCTCGACAGCGTGAGTTGATTTTTAGCCACAGATGAAACACGGATCGAACACAGACAGGCCGGCGATGAGCGCATTCTTCACCTGCGTTTCATCTGTGTCCATCTGTGGCTGAGACCCGTCGAGAGCATGGTCAAACTGAAACTCACCATCGCCTACGACGGCTCCGGCTACGATGGCTGGCAGACGCAGAAGACGGGCGTGGGCGTGCAGTCGCTGGTGGAGGCGGCGCTCGTGAAATTGTTTCCCAGCCGGCCGAAGGTCTTCGGTTCCAGCCGCACCGACTCGGGCGTCCATGCCCTGGGCATGGCGGCACACTTCGAGGTGACGCGCGCGGAGTGGCGGATGACGACCGCCCGGCTGCTGCTGGCGCTCAATGCGCACCTGCCGGAGGACATCCGGGTGCAGTCGGTGCGCCGGATGCCGGCGGTGTTTCATGCCCGGTTCAGCGCTGCGGGAAAAGAGTATCGCTACCAAGTGTGGAATCACGCGGCGATGAACCCGCTGCTGCGCACACAGGCATGGCATTTCAAACGGAAGCTCGACCTCTCGGCGATGCGCACGGCGGCGCGGGATTTCGTGGGCAAGCACGACTTCCGCTCGTTCCGCGTGAATCCGGATTACGACACGGACTCGACGGTGCGGACGCTGTCGCGTTGCGAGATCAAGCGGCGCGGGCCTCTGCTGACGTTCGTGATCGAGGGCGACGGGTTTCTCTACAAGATGTGCCGGGGCATCGTGGGCACGCTGGTGCAGGTGGGCGAGGGGAAGATTCCTCGTGACGCCGTCCGGAAGATTCTGGCGCAGCGTGACCGGAGCGTGGCCGGCATGACGGCTCCGGCGCACGGATTGTTCCTGTGGCGCGTGCTCTACGACCCAAAGAACTTGAACCCGAAACCGCGTCCGGAATGAACATCGTCCTGGTCGAGCCGGAGATCCCCCCGAACACGGGCAACATCGCCCGCCTGTGCGCGGCGACGCGGACCACGCTGCATCTGGTTGAGCCGTTCGGCTTCAAACTGGACGACGCGACGCTGAAGCGCGCCGGGATGGATTACTGGCGGCAGGTGGACTGGCGGCGTTGGCGGAACTGGACGGAATTTGCCGCAGCGCTGCCGGCCGAAGCACGCCTGTGGATGGTGGAGTCAGGCGGGCCGAGGCGCCATGACGAGGTGAGGTTTGGGACAGAGGACTACCTTGTGTTTGGACGGGAGACGGCGGGCCTGCCCAAGGAACTGCTGGTCCAACACCGGGACACCTGGCTGCGGATCCCGATGTTCAACCCGGAGTCGCGCTCGCTGAACCTGTCCAACTGCGTGGCGCTGGTGCTCTACGAGGCGCTGCGGCAGCAGGGTTTCCAGGGCGAAGCCTGACCGGTTGACCGGGTTTTTCCGTAGTGGCAGGGCAGCGCAACATTGCGTAATTTCAAGGCGTTCCGATGAACCGGGTTTGACATGCAGTCACCCACAGATAGTATGCCGTGCAGCCGCCATTGAACCGTTTGACCATCGTTTAAGCCGTGCCTGTCAAAGACGATTACCTGGTAGATACGCTGGCCGACATGGGGTTGGTGACCAACGAGGACGTCGCCCACGCCCGGGCGGAGATGGAGTCGGGCGAGTTCACGGAACAGGGGGTGATCGACCGGCTGCTGGCGACGCAGATCATCAGCACGGCCCACGTCACCCAGGCCAAGGCGATCCAGTTCGGGATGGAGACGGTGGACCTTTCGGGCCTCATCGTGAAGGAGGAGGCGATCCAGGTCCTGCCCGGCCACATCGCAAAAAAATACAAGTGCGTCCCCGTTTTCTACGGCGAGGGCAAGCTCATCGTGGCGGTCACGGACCCCTCCGACCTCGACACGATGGACAGCCTTCGCCATGTGCTCAAGGTGGACGACCTGGAGTTCCGCGTCGCCACCGAGGAGCAGGTTGCGCAGATCATCGCCAAAGTTTACGCCTCGGCTGAAGAGTCGGTGGCCGGGATGATCCAGGACATGACCGAGGGCGAGATCGACCTCAGCGGTTTTGGCACTCAGAACATGGGAGGCGAGGAGGAAGGGGACACGGATGCGGACGCGCCCCTCATCAAGCTGGTCAACACCATCATTGCCGACGCCTACAAGATGCGCGGCTCGGACATTCACATCGAGCCGCTGGAGAAGCGCCTTCGCATCCGGTATCGCATTGACGGGTGCCTGCAGGAAGTGAACAGCCCGCCGAAGAAGCTGCAAAACGCCATCATCAGCCGCCTGAAAATCCAGGGCGGCATGTCGATTGCGGAACGACGCATCCCGCAGGACGGTCGCATTCAGCTTCAGATCAGCGGCAAACCCATCGATCTGCGCGTCAACTCGCTGCCAACCGTCCACGGCGAGAGCATCGTCATGCGTATTCTCGACAAGTCCGGCCTCAAGCTGGGCCTGACCGAGCTGGGTTTCCTCACGGACGACCAGCAGACGTTCGAACGGTTGATCGGCCTCCCCGACGGCATTCTGCTCGTCACGGGGCCGACCGGTTCCGGCAAGACAACGACGCTCTACTCCTGCCTCAATTACATCAACCGTCCCGACCGCAAGATCATCACGGTCGAGGACCCCGTCGAATACGTGCTGGCCGGCATCAACCAGGTGCAGGTCAGCGAGGTCATCGGCCTGACCTTCGCCACGGCGCTGCGCGCGATGCTCCGCCAGGCGCCAAACGTGGTCATGCTGGGTGAGATTCGTGACTTGGAAACCGCCACCATTGCCATCAACGCGGCGCTCACCGGCCACCTTGTATTCTCCACGCTGCACACGAATGACGCGCCCGGCGCGGTGCAACGTCTCGTGGACATCGGCATCAAGCCCTTCCTTGTCGCCTCGGCGACGCGTTCCATGATGGCCCAGCGCCTGGTGCGGCGCATCTGCAAGAAGTGCATCGCCCCGTGCATCCCGAGCGAGATCGAGCTGAAGACGCTCGGCCTTGAACCGGACCTGCCCGGCGCGAACTACTCCAAGGGCATGGGGTGCGACAACTGCAACAAGTCAGGGCACCGCGGCCGCTTCGGCCTCTTCGAGGTGTTCGTGGTGGACGACAGCGTGCGCAAACTCATCTTCGAAAAGGTTTCCGGCGTCGCGCTGCGTGCCCGTGCCCGCGAGATGGGCATGAGAAGCCTGCGCGAAGACGGCGCCCGGAAGGTCGTCGCCGGCATGACCACGGCGGACGAAGTGATCAAGGCAACCACGGCCGATACAAAGACCGGCCACTAAACTCACCCGGCTTAAAACAGACACACTATGGGAACCTACTCGATGTCCGACCTCCTGCAGCTGATGGTGTCCGAGGGAGCCGCCGACCTGCATGTGCGCGTCGGCATCCCCCCGTGCATCCGCGCGCATGGCGTGCTGGAGCGCGTGCAGGGACCGCCCTGCACCCCGGAGGACACCGAGGAATTGATGACGAGCATCACCTCGGAGGACAATGTCCAGAGCGTGCGCACCAAGGGGGGCGCGGACTTTGGCTTCGCGTTTGGCGAACTCGCCCGTTTCCGTGTCAGCGCCTTCAAGGAGAGGGGCAATTTCGCCCTCGTGCTGCGGCAGATTCCCACGAAGCTGCTCACCATCGACCAGATCGGCCTGTCCCCGACGCTGGTCAACGAACTGATTCACAAGCCGCGTGGAATGATCCTGGTCACCGGCCCCACCGGCTCCGGCAAGTCCACCACCCTGGCCTCGATGGTCAACATCATCAACGAGACATCGGATCACGCGCACATCATCACGGTCGAGGATCCGATTGAGTTCTATCACAAGCACAAGAAGGCCGTCGTCACGCAGCGCGAGGTCCACATTGACGTGCCGAGCTTCGCCGAGGCCTTGCGGCGCGCGCTGCGCCAGGACCCGGAGGTGATCCTGGTCGGTGAGTTGCGCGATCTGGAAACGATCGATGCCGCGCTCACCGCCGCCGAGACCGGCCACGTGGTCTTCGGCACGTTGCACACGAATTCCGCAGCCAAGACCATTGACCGCATCGTCAACGCCTTCCCCATCAACGCCCAGGAAACCATCCGCATCCAGCTCTCCACGGCGCTGGTGGCGGTCATTGCCCAGATCCTCGTGCCCACGAGCGACAAGCCGGGCCGGCTTGCGATTCACGACATCATGGTGATGACCAACTCCATCTCGGCGCTCATCCGCGACAACAAGACCTTCCGCATCCCCTCGGACCAGCAGACAGGAGCCAAGTTTGGCATGAAGACCCTCGATCAGGGCCTGCTGGACTGGTATGTGAAGGGGAGAATCGCCCGCGACACCGTGATCAACCGTTGCATCGACTCCCAGGCCATTCTCGGCAAGCTCCAGGAAGTGGATGCCGCCCAGAAAGAGGCGGAGGCGCAGGCGCAGAAATAGCTTATGTCCTCGGCCAACATCACGGATCCGCTCCTCGCCCTGGTTCGCGAGCGCGGGCTGATTGACGACCTCCAGCTCGAGGAGGTCATGCAGGAGAACAACAAGAGCGGCAAGGCCATCGGGCAGATTCTGATAGATGCCCGGATCATGGACATGGACACCCAGCTCACGCTCATCGCCGAACATCTCGGCACGGAGGTGGTGGGCGGGATCAAGGAGATCACGATAGCGCCCGAGGTCATCGCCGCCATCCCCCCCGCCACCGCCAGGATGTATCAGTGCCTGCCCCTTGAAATGCATGGGGATTCGCTGCGGGTGGTGTTTGCCGATCCGTTGAACCCGGCACTGGTGGACGAGGTGGGGTTCATCGTTCGCAAGGAACTCCAGGTCGTGGTCGGAGATCCCGGGGCCGTGGTCGCCGCCCTCGCGAGATTTTACGAGGAGAAGGCCGAGTCTTTCGACGACATCCTTCTCGAAATGGTGGGCACCGAAGACGCCGTGAAGGAGATCGAGGCGAACGCCGGAAAAGAGGCCTCCGCCGACGCAATGGTCGCGATGGCCAACGAGACGCCCATCATCCGCTTTGTGAACCTCGTCCTGTATCAGGCCGTGCAGGACCGGGCGAGCGACATTCACTTCGAGCCGTTTGAGGACGAATTCAAAATCCGCTACCGCGTTGACGGAACCCTTTACGAAATGGCGCCCCCACCGCGCCATCTGGCCACTCCCGTCATTTCTCGCCTCAAGGTTCTGGCCAATCTCAACATCTCCGAGCGCCGTCTCCCGCAGGACGGGCGCATCTCCATGACCCTGGCGGGGAAACGCCTTGATCTTCGAGTCTCCACGCTTCCGACCAAGTTCGGCGAATCCGTCGTGCTGCGCGTGCTCGACCGCTCCTCGGTCAGCCTGAACCTGGAAAACCTGGGCATGACAACGGAGGTCTTCACCAGCGTCGGGGACATCATTCAGAACCCCAACGGCATCTTCGTCGTCACAGGCCCGACCGGATGCGGCAAGACCACCACGCTTTATGCGTGTCTCCGCCGCGTCAACGCGATGGACACCAAGCTGCTGACCGCCGAGGATCCCGTGGAATACGACATCGAGGGAATCATGCAGGTGCCGATCAACGACACCACCGGCATGACTTTTGCAAAGGCCCTGCGAGCCTTCCTCCGCCAGGACCCCGACATCATCATGGTCGGCGAAATGCGCGATCTGGAGACCGCACAAATCGCCGTGCAGGCGTCGCTCACGGGCCACTTCGTCCTTTCCACGCTGCACACGAACGACGCGCCCGGCGCCGTCACGCGTTTCGTGGACATGGGCGTGGAGCCGTTTCTCATTTCATCCACGTTGATGGGCGTGCTCGCCCAGCGCCTTGTGCGCACCATCTGCGCAAAGTGCCGCTCACCCTTCGAGCCGACCGAGAATCAACTCAGCCAGCTGAACCTCTCCACCTTCGACATCGGCGACAAGACGTTCTACTACGGACGCGGGTGCGAAACCTGCAACGACACCGGATACAAGGGCCGCTCCGGCATTTATGAACTGCTCGCCATCAACGACGCCGTCCGCAACATGATCAACGAACGCGTGCCCGCCGTGGTCATGCGCCAGAAGGCCGTGGAGATGGGCATGGCGACCATCCGCGACGACGGCATGCGGCTGATTTTCGAGGGAAAAACCACTGTTGAAGAGGTTGTGAGATACACCTGAACCCGGAGGACTTATGCCTGTCTTCACCTATGAAGCGATGGACGCCAAGGGCAAGCCCACCAAGGGCACCTTGGAGGTCGCCAACCAAAGCGAGGCCCTTACGCGCCTCAAGGAGATGGGCTTTTTCCCGACCAAGGTCGTCGAGACCGACGCGGGCAAGGACAAAAAGGACGCCAAGGGGGCCGGCGGAGGCAAGGGCGGAGGCAAGGGCAAGGCCAAGGGCGGAGGCATGCAGATCAACCTCAAGATCCCCGGCTTTGGGGGCAAGGTTAAAACCAAGACCCTGAGCAATTTCACCCGCCAGCTTGCGACGCTGGTGGACGCCGGCCTGCCGCTGCTTCGCGGGTTGATCGTTCTTCAAAAGCAGGAGAAGGACGCCACACTGAAGGAGATTCTCGGCAAACTGGGGCAGGCGATCGAAGGCGGCAGCACCTTCTCCGAAGCGCTGGCCCAGCATCCCAAAACGTTCAACAAGCTGTTCATCAACATGGTGAAGGCCGGCGAACTGGGCGGCGTGCTGGAAGTCACCCTCACCCGCCTTGCGGAGTTCGCGGAAAAGGCCGAGAAGATCAAGGGCAAGGTCAAGGCCGCGCTCTTCTATCCCGTCGCGGTGCTGACCGTTGCCGTCGGCATCGTCGCGCTGCTGATGATCGTCGTCGTGCCCAAGTTCGAGGAAATCTTCAAGGACATGCTTGGAGACCAGGGCCTTCCGGAGTTCACCATGCTGGTGCTGAACATCAGCCGCTTCATCCAGCACAACATCCTGGCAACCTTTGGCATTGGTGCCGGCATCTTCATCTCGTTCAAGCTGTTCGTAAAAACGAAGTTCGGCAACCGCCTGAAGGACAGGTTCATCCTGATCGTGCCCGTTTTCGGAGCGGTGGTCACCAAGGTGGCAATCGCCCGCTTCACCCGCACGTTGGGCACGCTCGTCAGCTCGGGCGTTCCGATTCTCCAGTCGCTCAACATCGTCCGCGAAACTTCCGGCAACGTCATCGTCGCCGACGCCGTCCAAAGCATCCATGACAGCGTCAAGGAGGGCGAATCCATCACCGCCCCGCTTGAGGCCTCGAAAATCTTCCCGCCCATGGTCGTGTCCATGGTGGACGTAGGCGAGCAGACCGGCGCTCTCCCGGAAATGTTGATGAAGGTCGCCGACAACTACGAGGAAGAGGTGGACAACTCCGTCGCCGCCATGACCTCGCTGCTGGAACCGATCATGATCGTGTTCCTCGCCGTCATCGTGGGCAGCATCGTCATCGCCATGTTTCTTCCGCTGATCAAGCTGATGGATTCCCTCGGCGGCGACGACACCGGTGGCGGCAAGAAGAAGGATAAAGAGTAAACCGGCCGGTCTCTTGACTGGTGCGGAGGCCCGTCGGCAACGACGGGCCTTCGTGCTTGGCAGCGGGCTTGTCAACCCGCGCGCCGCGCCGCTAGCCTCTCCGCATGACGAACGACGAAGCCCTGCAGCTCTTCCGCGAATCCGGCGCGCTCCTTGAAGGCCATTTCATCCTCCGCAGCGGCCTGCACAGCCGCCAGTTCTTCCAATGCGCCCTCGCGCTCCAGCAGATGCCCGTCGTCGAACGCTTCGGCGCGGCGCTCGCGGAGAAGCTGCGCAGCCTCGGCGCCACCACGGTCATTTCCCCCGCGATGGGCGGACTGGTGATCGGCCAGGAGGTCGCGCGCCAGCTCGGCCTTCGCTTCATCTTCGCGGAAAAGGAAGAGGGCAAACTCGTCCTGCGCCGCGGGTTCAAGATCGCCTCCGGCGAGAAACTCCTCGTCGTCGAGGACGTCGTCACCAAGGGCGGCCGCGTGCAGGAAACCATGGACATCGTCCGGTCGCACGGCGGCATCGTCGCCGGCGTCGCGATGGTCGTGGACCGCTCCAGCGGCGGGGTGAACCTGGGTGTCCCCACCCACAGCCTCATCAAGCTCGACGTGAAAACCTTCCCGGCCGACCGCCTCCCGCCCGATCTCGCCGCCACACCGGCGACGAAGCCCGGCAGCAAGTAACGCGGTGGTTTGGGGCTCGTGGACGAACAGCTTCGACAGCCGCCGGTTTCCTCCGCCCGCTGAATTGCAACCGCGCGCGGGCCTGTTAGCCTCGCGCCCGTATGGCATTCGATTCATTCCGGGACTGGGTCAATCACCTCGACAAGGCAGGCGAACTCAAACGCATTTCCAAGCCCGTCGCCACCGAGCTGGAGATCACCGAACTGGCCGACCGCGAAATGAAATCGCCCGGCGGCGGCAATGCCTTGCTCATCGAGCAGCCCACCATCAACGGCGTCCCCTCCCCCTTCCCCGTCGCCATCAACACGCTCGGCTCGCATCGGCGCATGGCCATGAGCATGCGCGCGAACAGCGTGGACGAAGCCGCCGCCGAACTCGGTTCGCTCATGAAGGCGAAGCCCCCGACTTCCCTGAAGGAAACCATCAAGCTCCTCGGCACGGCGATGGATCTTCGCCACGCCAAGCCCAGGCTCGTCAAAGACGGCCCCTGCAAGGAAGTCATCCACAAGTTCGACGCCCCGCCCACCCGCACCGAGCCGTGGCCCGCTGCTCCCCATATCCCAGACGCCAGACCCCATCCCTCCGCGTCACCAACCCTGCTTGAAATTCCTATCTTGAAGTGCTGGCCCTTGGATGGAGGCCGCTTCATCACCCTGCCCTGCGTGGTGACGCGCGACCCCGACACCGGCGAGCGCAACGTCGGCATGTATCGCATCCAGATTTACGACGACAAAACCACCGGCATGCACTGGCAGCTCCAGAAAGTTGGCGCGCGACACGGCCTCCGTTACTACGAAACCGGCACGCGCATGCCCGTCAGCATCTTTCTCGGCGGCGATCCCGTGTTCACGTTCGCCGCCACTGCGCCGCTGCCCGACGGCCTCGACGAATTCCTCCTCGCCGGTTACCTGCGCAAAAAATCCGTCGAACTCGTCAAGTGCGAGACCAACGACCTCGAAGTCCCCGCCAACGCCGACTTCGTCATCGAAGGCTACGTTGACCCCACCGAACCGCTGCG
>JBAYGL010000168.1:0-10018 GCA_041666725.1 Limisphaerales bacterium | reverse complement strand
TTCAGCCCCGCCGCCTGCAACTGCCGCACCTGCTGGCGCACCGGCCCGATCGGGATCAGCGGGTCGCGTGTGCCGTGGGTCAGCAGCAGCCGCTGCCGGTCCGCGACCGGGGATTTCTCCCGCAACAGCCGCTCGGGATCATGCACATAGCCGCTGACTCCGATGAGCCCCGCGAAGCGGTGGGGATAGCGCAGGCCAACCTCGACGGTCATCAGACAGCCCTGCGAGAAGCCGAAGAGCGTCGTCTGCTCCGTCGGGAAGCCGCGCTCACGCTGCGCGTCCAGCAGCTCGGACAGCAGCCGCGTGCTGCGCTGGATGTCCGCGTGCGTGGCGTTGGGGAACGGATACCAGGAATAGCCGCCGAAGTATTCGTCCGGCGCGTTGACGAGCAGGCAGTTCAGTTCCGGCAGGTTGAGCGCGCCCGGCAGCCAGAGGTAGCCGTCCAGGCTGTCGCCCAGCCCGTGCAACGCGATCAGCAGCCGCCGGGAGGCCGGGTTTGCCGCACTGATGAATTCCGTGGTCAGCATCCGTCCGGTGTAACGCAGCCGCGCTGCGCCGGGAAGCCGAACCTGCGGCGTGTTGCGGTCGCGTCCGCCGCCCGCTACGCTGCGCGTGTGGTGCGACTGGTTCTCTTCGACATCGACGGCACGCTGGTGAACACCGGTGGCGCGGGCGTCCGCGCGTTTGGCCGCGCCTTCGCCACCGAGTTCGGCCTGCCGGGCGGCACGGAGCGGCTGCGTTTCGCCGGACGCACGGATTCAAGCCTGGTGCGCGAGCTTTTCACACTCCACGGCCACGAGCCGCACCCGGAGAACTTCCGCCGCTTCTTCGACTGCTACGTTTTCTGGCTCGACCATTTCCTGCGCCAGCATGAGGGCGGCGTCTGTCACGGTGTCCACGAGTGGCTTGCTGCGCTGGCGGCGCTGCCGTCGCCGCCCTTGCTCGGCCTGCTCACCGGCAACATCCGGCTCGGGGCGCAGCTCAAGCTCCGGCACTACGGCCTCTGGGAGCCGTTCGTCACGGGCGGCTTCGGTGACGATCACGAGTCGCGCGCCGAGATCGCCCGCATCGCGAAGCTGCGCGGCGGCCGGCGGCTGGGCCGGGAACTGCGCGGAGACGAGGTGCTCGTCATCGGGGACACTCCGCTGGACATCGCCTGCGCCCGTGCCATCGACGCGCGCTGCCTGGCCGTGGCCACCGGCGGGGCCGCGTTGGAGGAACTGGAGGCCCACCGGCCTGACTGGGCTGTCGCCGATCTCACGCATCTGCCCGTGAGGGAGGCGCTTTGCTGAGATCGGGGAATGCGCTTTACTCCCTTGGCGTCGGGACTTAGAAGAGCACGCGTTTCCACCCGCCGCCGTGGGCGGAAACGACAGCATGGCTGAGCAATCCATCTACATCGCCGGACATCGCGGCCTCGCGGGAAGCGCGTTGCTGCGGCTCTACTCGCGCCGGCCCGGCTGGCGCATCATCACCCGCACGCACGCGGAGCTGGAGCTCAAGGACACCGCCGCTGTGCGCGCGTTTTTCAAGCAGGAGCGTCCGGCGCACGTCATCGTGGCGGCGGCCCGCGTGGGAGGCATCAAGGCCAACTCGACGGCGCAGGTCGAGTTCCTCCTCGACAACCTCCGCATCCAGAACAACGTCATCGAGGCCGCCGCCGACAACGGCGTGGCGAAGCTGCTCTTCCTGGGCAGCTCCTGCGTCTATCCCAAGCACGCGCCACAGCCGCTGCGTGAGGATTCGCTGCTCACCAGCCCGCTGGAGCCGACCAACGAGGGTTACGCGCTGGCCAAGATCGCCGGCTTGAAACTCTGCGCCTACTACCGGCGCCAGTATGGCCGCAACTTCATCAGCGCGATGCCCACCAATCTCTACGGACCGAACGACAACTTCGACCTGGAGAATTCCCACGTCCTGCCGGCGCTCCTGCGCCGGTTCCATGAGGCCAGGGTCGCGAAGGCTCCGACGGTGACGCTGTGGGGCACCGGTTTGCCCCGCCGTGAGTTTTTGCACGCAGACGACTTCGCCGAGGCTTGCGCCGTGCTCATGGGCAGCTACGAGTCCGACGAACTCATCAACGTGGGGGTCGGCGAAGACGTGACCATCTGTGAACTCGCGGAACTCATCCGCGGCATTGTCGGCTACACCGGCGACGTCGTCTGGAACAGCGCCATGCCCGACGGCACGCCACGCAAGCTGCTGGACGTGTCCCGCATCAACGCCCTGGGCTGGAAGGCGCGCATCTCCCTCGCGGAGGGGATTCGCAGCACCTACCAGTGGTATCAGTCGAACGGCGCGGGGAAGTAGCCGCGGAATCCAGGCCGCCGGCGGGCTGTTGAGTTTTCGTGGATTGATCTCCGGCATTCCTGTTAGTCTCCTCCTCCGATGACAGCGAACGTCCCGAAAAAGCGGCGCGATGCCCTCGCCGCCCAGGTCGAAAAGGCCGTCCTCTCCGCGCCGGTCTACGACATCCACACCCACCTCTACGACCCCGCGTTCGGCGAGCTGCTGCTGTGGGGCCTTGATGACCTGCTGGTCTATCACTATCTCGTCGCCGAGGCGTTCCGTCAGTTTGACCTGCCCTACGACAAGTTCTGGGCAATGTCCAAAAGCCGGCAGGCGGACGCGATCTGGAACGCCCTCTTCATCGAGCACTCGCCCATCTCGGAAGCCTGCCGTGGCGTGCTCACCACGTTGAACCGCCTGGGCCTCGATGTGAAAAGGCGCGACCTGCCCGCGCTTCGCAAGTGGTTCGCGAAGTGGAAGGCCGCCGATTACACCGGCCACTGCATGGAGGTCGCGGGCGTGAGCCGCATCTGCATGACCAACTCGCCCTTCGACGACGTCGAGCGCGCGGTGTGGGAGCGCGGCCTCCGGCGCGACGAACGGTTCACCGCCGCGCTGCGCATCGACCCGCTGCTGCTTTCGTGGGAAAGCACCGGCGCCCCGCGCCTGCGCGACTGGGGCTACGACGTGACGCCGAACCTCTCGGAGAAGACGATTTCCGAGATACGCCGCTTCCTCGCGGACTGGACGCGCCGCATCAACGCCCAATACCTCATGGTGTCGCTTCCGCCGGACTTCACCTATCCCGGCGGCAACATCTGTTCGCGGCTGATGGAAACCGCCGTGCTTCCGCACTGCCGCGAGTTCGGCCTGCCCTTCGCCATGATGCCCGGCGTGAGACGCGCCGTGAACCCGCAGCTCAGGCTGGCCGGTGACGGCGTCGGCTGCTGCGATCCGGCGGCCTACGAGAGCCTCATAGCCGCGCACCCGGACAACAGGTTCCTCCTCACCGCCCTGGCCCGCGAGAACCAGCACGCGCTCTGCGTCACGGCCCGGAAATTCCGCAACCTTCACCTGTTCGGCTGCTGGTGGTTCACCAACGTCCCGTATCTCATCGAGGAGATGACCCGGATGCGGTTTGAACTCGTCGGCCTCTCCATCACGCCGCAGCACTCGGACGCCCGGGTGATGGACCAGATCATTTACAAGTGGGACCACTCACGCCGCATCATCGCGCGCGTGCTGGCGGAGAAGTATGCGGACCTCGCCGCCACCGGCTGGGAGCCGACCCGCGCTGAAATCGATCGCGACGTGCAGGATCTTTTTGGCGGGGCGTTCGACCGCTTCTGCGGACGGCAGCAGGCGCGCGAGGCGCAAGCATCGAAGCTGGTTGCCGCGAACCGAAAGCGCCGCGCTGCGAAGGTGCGGTGAAGCCCGCCGCAGACGGAGCGCGGCCTTCAGGCCGCAGAAATGCCGGGCAGCACTAGTTTTCCGAGGGCACTTTTACTGCCCACCGTTCTGCGGCGTGAACGCCGCGCTCCGAATCAGCCATGCGAGCCTGCGTCATTTTCAACCCGACCGCCCGGGGCGACAAAGCCCGGCACTTCCGCCGTCACCTCGACGACTTCGCCGCAGGCGTGGCGCTCAAGCCCACGCAGTCCGCCGGAGACGGCCGCCGCCTTGCCGCCGAGGCGGTGCGCGACGGTTTTGACACCATCGTTGCCGCAGGCGGTGACGGCACGGTGAACGAGGTGCTCAACGGCATCGCGGACGCACCGGACGGATTTGCCCGGGCGCGCCTTGCCGTCCTGCCGCTGGGAACCGTGAATGTCTTTGCGCGCGAGCTGGGCCTGCCGCTGCGGCTGTCCGCGGCCTGGCAGACGATTCTCAATGCCCGTGAGCGGCGCATTGACGCGCCCTTTGCCGAGTTTTCCGACGCCGCCGGGAAACACCGCCGTTACTTCGCGCAACTGGCCGGCGCTGGCTTGGATGCGCGGGCGATCAGCCTGGTGAACTGGGAAGACAAGAAGCGCTTTTCCCAGCTGGCCTACGTTTTCGCGGGCATGAAGGCGATGCGCGGTCCGCATCCGCCGATCACCGTCGAGACGGAAGGCAGGAGCGTCGTCGGCGAGTTTGTCCTCGTTGGCAACGGGCGCTTCTACGGCGGCAGCCTGCCCGTGTTTCCGGACGCCAGGCTGGACGACGGATTGCTGGATGTGTGCGTCTTCCCGCGGGTGAGCTGGTCGCTCATCGCACGCTACGCGGCGGGCTTCGTCACGGGGCGTCCGTTCCCTCCGGGCGACGCACAGATGCTGCGGGTTTCCCGCGCGCGACTGACGGCGGCGGCAGTGGTTCCCTTCGAGCTGGAAGGCGATGCGTGCGGCTCACTGCCTCTGGAGCTGGGCCTGCTGCCGGGCGTCCTGCGCGTGGTGGCACCGTGACTCACCGGGGGCCACCGCCGTTCAGCGTGCTCAGTGTCCTCAGCGAATCGCGCACCGTGTTCAGGTCGCCCACGATGACGAACATGCGATACGAATACTCACCCGGTGCGATGCCGTTCGCGTCGGTCACGCGGAAGACGCAGTTCCACTTCACAACTTTTTCCGACCGGAAGCGGAAGCGTCCGTAACCCGGGCCGGTGGTCCTCGCTCCAGGCCGTCCGGGCGAATAGATGCCCATCGCGTGCGTGCCGCCGGGGACGGTGAAGACGACGGGCCGGGGGCCTTCACCGGGACCGTCGGACAACGGCTCGAGTTCGCCGGTATTGGAGTTGAACTGGAGGAACTCCGAGAACGCCGGCGGCATGTATCCGGTGAGCGCCTCGAAGACCGCGTGCGTGTGCCGCTCGCCGATCGGCACGGAAAAGGTCACGTCATACGAGATGACGTGCGGCAGGTTCTTCCAGCCGATCTGCACGCGCTTGGTGAGCAGGTGGTCGGAAAGGATCGTCGTGTTCTTCGCAAGGTTCGGTCCGGACTTCTCGCCCGGTGCGAGCCAGAAGGCCATCTGCGAGACTGTTTGCAACGCATTGCTCCTCGTGCTCACGAACAGCACACGGCCCGATGACTTGTTTCCCTTGAAGTCCCGCCGCGAGCCGCCCTCGGTCGGGTTGAACGTTTCCCCCGTGATGCGCGTGCCCAGGTCGAGATTCGAGGCGGACTGCAGCTCCCTGCCGTGGTCGAAGGAGTCGATGAACTCCCGCCCGTTCCAGGTCAGCGAGTGTATGGCTCCCGCGAACCGCGAGCTGGTGCTGATGACGATCTCGGAGGGGCCGGCGACGGCGCGAATCGTGGTGTTCCCGTCGGGCGTCTGGGCGGACAGGGCTGCCAGCGGGAACAGCATCAGCAGCTGCGCAAGGCGGGTATGCATCAGAGACGTCATGGCCGTGTTTTCCATGAACTCAGACGGTGATGGAATCTAATTCGGATTGCCCGGTTCTCATCACGAGGCAGCGATGGAGGCCCTTGGCGTCCTTGGACAGGCTCTCAGCCGGAACGATGCAGCGGGGCGGCAGGCGCGGCATTCATGCCGCAGAAACGTCCGCCACAGCCTGGGCTCGCGTTTGCACCTGCGCCGGCCGCCGCCCGAACCGTTTGGTTCGTTCGCGCGGACGGCTCGAAAGTTCGTTAACCTCCTTTGAATTCCACGCTGCTGCGGCATGAATGCCGCGCTCCAACTGCATCGTTCCGTCAAAATCCGCTGAGCGAAATCCCGGCCGCGCTTTACTCGAAGGCGCGCACTTCACATGATGACCGCATGGGATCGGGAATGTTTGATGTGAAGTCCATGAGAGGAGGCCTCGTTCTCCTGGCCGGCGCTTGCGCGTGGGCAATGACTGCGGGCGCGGCGGAGCACGACGCGGTGCGGGTGCGAAGCTTTCTTCCCGGGCAGCCGATGAGCCGCGCGCTGAGGCCGGCCCCCGTCGTCGCGATCATTGAGAACAACGGTGCTGCCGTCGTCACCGTGAAGGCCGACATCCTCCTGCCGCCGGGAGTGAAGTTGACCGGAGGGAGTGCCGGCGCAACCGCGAGCATCGAAGGCGGCGGGGAGGCCAGGCTCGCATGGAATGTCGAAGCGCAGGAGGCGATGACGGGCGAGTTGCGGCTTCGGGTCGTCGCCGCCGGCGCGCCCGTGATGACGCCGGCGTTGCAGATGCAATTCCTGCCGCCGGTGCCGCGGCAAAAGCTGGCCTACATCCCCGAGCCGGTGCCGGTGCGGACATCCCTCCTGATCGGCGCGCACAATTGTCCGTTGTGGGAGGCCGGCAAGTTTTCGATGTGGGACAACGTGCTCAAGCATCCCGAGCGCACGCCGGCGCTGGGTTTTTACGCGCAGGAAAATCCGGAGGTGGCCGACTGGGAGACCAAATGGGCGGTCGAGCACGGCGTCTCGTTCTTCATCTATTGCTGGTATCGCGACGGCCAGGGCGGCGCGGTCAGGATGAATTATGGCTCGGCCAGCCACGACGCGCTGTTCAAGTCGAAGTTCGCCGGGAAGATGAAGTTCACCCTCATGTGGGAGAATCAGAACAAGGGTCACGCCGGCGTGGCGGACGAGAAGGACCTGATGACGAACCTGCTTCCGTTCTGGATCGAAAACTACTTCAAGCACCCAGGCTATCAGAAGGTGGACAACAAGCCGCTGCTGTTCATCTACCGGCCGGAGTTTCTGGTCAAAGACCTCGGCGGAATCGCGCAGGTGAAGGCGGCGTTCGCGCGGATGCGGCAGGCCTGCCGGGACGCGGGCTTCGACGGGCTGCATCTGCTCGGCGAGTATCGCGGGCTCGACCCGAAGCATCTCGAACTGATGAAGCAGCTCGGCCTGGATTACACGTTCGCCTACTGCTGGGGCATCCCCAACAGCCCCACGCCGGAGCAGGCCATCCAGGCGCAGATGAAATCCATCAGGAAGACGCAGGCGCTGGGCATCCTTCCGCAGGTCGTCACGGTTTCGCAGGCGTGGAGCGGCTGGCGCGACGAGGGGAGCATCTGGAAAATTCCGCCGGCCGATTTTGAAAACCTCCTGCGCCAGGCCAAAGATTTCACCGCCACGCTGCCGCCCGGTGAGCTGGGCGGCAAGATGCTCCTGCTCGACAACTGGAACGAGTGGGGCGAGGGCCACTACATCGCGCCGTATCGCGAGCATGGCTTCGGTTATCTGGACGCCGTCCGCAAGGTGTTCGCAGACGCGCCCGGGCCGCACGTCGATCTCATCCCCGAGGACATCGGCCTCGGCCCGTATGACACGGCCTTTCACGCTCATGCACGGCAGGAGGCCGAGCTGAAGAAACTGGTCGGGAGGAAGATTCTCAAGGGCGCCGCGCCGGAGCCGGGGCTGGTCGGCTGGTGGGCCTTCGATGAAAAAACGAACTCCCCGGTCGCGTTCGACTGTTCCGGCCACGGGCTGGGCGGGAAGCTGCGGAACGTGGAGCGTGCCCCGGGCATTGACGGCCGGGCGCTCGACTGCCGCGGCGGATCGGTGGAGGTGGCGGACGATCCGCTGCTGTCGCCGGCGAGCGCACTGACACTGGAGTGCTGGGTCAAGACCGGCCTCGCGGGCCAGAAGAACGCGTGGTTTGTGAACCGCGTCTCCGGTGCCGATCACAAAGCGTCCACGGGGTTCCGCTTCGGGCTGCTGGGAGGCAAGCCCTGTTTTGAAGTTCCCCTCACCACGTTCAGCCATCACCTGACGGCCGGTGCCGCCCTGCCGCTGGGGCGCTGGGTGCATCTGGCCGGCACCTTTGACGGCAGGGTCATGCGCCTCTACGTGGACGGCGAGGAGCGCGGCACCATGGAGCGGCCCGGCCCGCTCAAGCCGGGCAGCCACCCTCTCTGTCTGGGAAACTACGAGGTGAACCACGCCGCGTATTTCACCGGCCTGCTGGACGAGGTGAAGCTCTACGACCGGGCGCTGACGCCCGAAGAAGTGCGGACGCATCACGCCAAATTTTCCAAAGCCGCCGGAGCGGCAACCTCCAAGGCGGGGAACTGACGGGTTCTGAGCTGGAACGAAGCAGCGGGAGCGCGGCCTTGAGGCCGCAGCAGGGTTGAATTCAAAGGGGTCAACGAACTTCCGGGCCGTCCGTGCGGGCGAACCAGACGGTGCGCAGGAAGCCGGCGCTGGTGCGGACGCGAGCCCTGGCTGTGGCGGGCGTTTCTGCGGCCTCAAGGCCGCGCTCCTGTCGCGCCAACTGCATCGTTCCGGTTCAGAGGCCGTGTGAAAACTACACCGCCGCAGGGGAAGCGGTGGTTGAAGCAACGGAGTTGCGACAGGGAATAGCCCACGGCGCCAGCCGTGGGTCCAGCGGCGGAGCGACGCAAGCCCCGCAGGGGCGGCAGGAGGCATCGCAAACCATCATGATGTGCGCCCTCTCTGCCGCCGCGCTGCGGCTCGCCTCCGCCCCGGGAGCAACCCACGGCTCACGCCGTGGGCTATTCCCTGTCGCAACTCCGTTGCTGCCCCAAATCAGCCAGATGGCGGAGTTTTCGCACAACCTGTGAAGGCGCGCTCCTCGCAGGTTCCGGATCAAGCCTCAGATGCCCGAGGTGCTCGCCCGGGAGGCGGAGAAGATGCAGCGCAAGAAGCTGACCCGCCTCCACAACCTGGCCACCGCACTTAACTACCACCTCGTTCCCAACCAGTAACTTGCAGGTCTAGTTTCTCAGGAGGCCTCGTTCGCAGCGGCAAAAGCACCGCGTCTGAAATCCCAGTCAGACTGTAAGGTTTCTTTTCGGTCATATGCTTCGGTGAACTCAGAGAAGGACTTGAAAATGGCCAAATCCCGGACAGATGCGATTGTGGCTAGGTGGTGCTGAATGAGGTCGGAAGGGGAACCCTTTCTGGCGTGACACAGCGAGCCTGAAAGAGGATCGAAGCCTTGGAGGTTGTTGGTGGTGGCGATCGTGTTGCCGTCCTGACGAAAACTGACGACATAGGTGGATGAGAACGCTGGGCCCATGGCCGCATGGGCGTAAACGTGCATCAAGCTAAAGCGCTCG
Organism: Limisphaerales bacterium; assembly: GCA_041666725.1. Classification (GTDB taxonomy): domain Bacteria; phylum Verrucomicrobiota; class Verrucomicrobiia; order Limisphaerales; family SXTU01; genus SXTU01. Next base: position 731 of record JBAYGL010000168.1, on the reverse strand, counting down.
CCGGGCGCAAAGAAGAATGCACCGCCCGAGTCGGTGATCATCGAACCTTGGTTCGGACGTCTGAAGAAGTGACACTCCCACTGCCGTTCGGTCGGGGGTAATGCGGCACGAACACGCTCAATGTGGTTATGAACCTCTGAACTCAGGGACTCGGCAGGAACCTGCATATCGCGCCAAAAGCACGGCATAAGAACCCGGCACGAAACGGGAAAATCGCACCTGACGAACTTAAGAAGCGCCATGAGTGGAAAGCCGAACAGTCCTGTGATGCGGCGAATCTCGCCGTATGTGAGTTTGCTGGTTCTGATTTTGCAGAGGGGCATGGCTAGTGGCCTAACATTATGATTGAGCGACTGGATTGTCGTTCATCGGGGTTACCGGTGAGGAGGCTAAATCTGTGTCAACGCTTTGTCCAGCGGAGGTCTTGTGAATGCCTCGGCGTGATTATTGAAGCGCAAAAAACAACCGTGAACACCCTGCCAGGGCCACCGGAAAAATGCCCGTCCAACCCCAAGCTCCGACCGTGCGGCCGTTGCGCCGGGTTTGCATCACTTCCCGCGCTCGGGGCGTTTCAGCCCGGCCAGTGCATGGTGTTCCGGGCTTGCACCGCTGACTTCCGCCCACCACCCGGCCAGGCTGATGCGCCGGTCGCGCGAGCGGTTCACCCAGTCCACTTCCGCCGCCGCCCCGGGTGCGGTGAAGCGGATGCCCCAGATCGGATCGAACGCCCG
>JBAYGL010000167.1:0-10237 GCA_041666725.1 Limisphaerales bacterium | reverse complement strand
TTGATGATCAGCGTGATGGCGATGATGCACCATGCGTATTTGAGCCCCAGCGCGTGCAGGCCGTTCATCGAGAGCAGCAGGCCCTTGGCGAAGAAGCCGAAGAACCCGCCGTAGTCCATGATGAGATCGAGATCGTTGCCCATCTGTTTGCCGAGTCGGGCCAGGGTCTTGTATTCCTTGGGTCCGATGTAGAGGGCGAACTCGCGGTGGACTGCGTTGGTCCCGCCGGGGAACAGGGCCTGACCCGGATACACGAAGGCGCTCTGGAAGCCGAACGGATTGGGCAGCGCCTTGTCGCCCTCCGGCACGTCCGCTGGATCGTGCGCCGGGAGCGCGACGCGGTGGGTGACGAGCTGGTCCGCCGGTCCCTTCGGGATGGCGGCCATCGCGAAGAACTGGTTCTGGACGACCGCCCACGCGAACTTGCCCTCGACCTTGTGCTCCGTGCGCTTCGTGCCGGGAATGCAGCCCAGCGTGGCATTTTCGAAATAGGGGTCGCCGACCGTGCTGCTCTTGCCGTTTTCAGCCCAGTTCACCTTCATTAGCGTCCCCTTGTCGAGCGGGTTGATGGGGGTGGCGGTGCCGATGATCCACTCCTGCGGCGGCAGGGCGAGGGTCTCGCCCTTTGTATTCTCCAGCCAGACGTGGACGTGCAGCAGGTAGTTCGTGCCCGGCGTGAACTCCTTCACGATGCGCAGGCCCGTGGGGAGCAGCTTCTCCGCGCGCACGCCCTTCTCCGATTTCGCGAGCGTGAAGAGGCCGTCGCCCTGGATCGCATCGCCGCCCAGCAGCGTCATCGCCGCGACGGGAGCCTTCGTGTTCAGCGTTACGACGCGGGCGGGGTCAATGACCTTGCGGTTGCCGACGATCTTCGGGAAGTGCTTCAGCTCCGCGAGCTTCAATCCGCCGCCGTGCGAGGTGAACGTGTAGCGCACGTCCGCCGTCTCCAGCAGGACCAGCTGCTCCTCGGCTTTGGGCGCGACCCACTGCGTCGAGACGGGGGCAGGCGTGCCGGGCGCGGGCTGGGAAATCGAAACGTTCGTGCCCGCAGGACTGACGGCGTGTGGCACCGCGTTCGTGCTCCGCACCACCGGCCGTGGCGGCGGGGGCGGATACATGACCTCGACGAGCTTGAACCAGCCGAGGATCAGCAGAAACGAAACGAGCAGGACGAGGATGGATTTACGGTCCATGAAAGAAAGCTAGTGAACTGCGACGGAGGTGGACGTGGGATCTGCGACGTGGGGCCTGAGCGTTTCCGGCACGGGATCGCAACCGCAGCCGCCCCACGGCTGACAGCGGGCGATGCGCTTCACGCCCAGCCAGCCGCCGCGCCATGCGCCGTGCCTGCGGACGGCTTCCATCGCGTAAGCCGAGCAGCTCGGCTCGTAACGGCACGCGGCGCCAAAGAGCAGCGTGAGCGCAGGCGAAACAAACCAGCGGTAGAGCCGGAGCGCGAGGAGCAGAATGTGTTGGGCCGGATTCAATGGTCAGCCGCCGGACAGTGCCGGCGGTTCAAGTCTTGAGCAGGCCCGCTGCCCGCAGCGCGGCGAGGTAGTCACGTTCCACCTCCGCAAACGCCCGGCCTGCAATCGAGTCGCGCGCCACAAGGACGATTTCCGAAGGCACGCGCAGATCGTGCTGGTGGAGCCGGAACGCCTGCCGCAGAAGGCGCTTGGCCCGGCTGCGGGCCACCGAGCCTCCGATGCGTTTCGCGGCCACGATGCCGAGACGGGAGCGACCCTCCGGGAGTTCCGCCCAGTTCATCAGCACGCAACCGCGTGCGAGGCGGCGGCCCTGTGCCTTCAGACGTGTGAAATCGCGCGTCTGTTTGAGGCGCTGGCCGGCCCCGAGCGTCAGCCGCGTGGACGGGCTGGCGGACATGGGATCACACCGGGGTGAGCTTCTTGCGGCCCGTCTTGCGACGGTTGGCGAGGACCTTGCGGCCGCCGCGGGTGGCCATGCGGGCGCGGAAGCCGTGCTGGCGCTGGCGGCGGATTTTCGAGGGTTGATACTGGCGTTTCATAGGCTAAAGCTCGGTTTGAAATTGTTCAGGGCGCGGCTCACCGCGCGGTTTCCGCCTCAAGCGGAACGCGGAGGTTAGCGGAGGAAGGGGGGGTGTCAAGCGTCGCTCCGGGAAAAGCCGCCTGCAAATTTCCACCGCCCGGAGCCGTCACAACCGCTCCGCCAACGCCGCGCTGCTCGCCGCCAGGACCTCCCTGTGCAGCGAATTGCCATGTGCATCAATCGTGACGACGGCCGGAAAGTTCTCGATTTGCAGCTCCCAGATGGCCTCGGGTGAGCCGAACTCCTCGGCGAAATAGACGTTGCGCACCTTCTTCACGCACTCGGCCAGCACCTGCGCCGCGCCGCCGATGGCGTGCAGATAGACGCAGCCGTGCTCCTTGCAGGCGGCAATCGTCCTGTCGCCCATGCCGCCCTTGCCGATGACGCCGCGCACGCCGAAGTCTCGGATGATCTGCCACTGATACGGCTCCTCGCGGATGGAGGTGGTGGGGCCGGCGGCGGTGCATTTGTAGGAGCCGTCGGCCTGCTTCATCATCACCGGGCCGCAATGGTAGATGATGCCGTCGCGCAGCGAGACGCCCGGCGGCAGCTTGCCGCCGTCGTGCAGATACTTGTGCACGGCGTCGCGCCCGGTGAAGACGATGCCCGAGATGGAAACCTCGTCGCCGACTTTGAGCGCGCGGACCTGGGCTTCGGTGAAGGGGAAGGTGAGGGAGGTCATGAATTTGAGGGTTCGTTTCGTTTCGCCAATACAATTCCGAGTTCAGACGGCACGGACTTCACACAGTTGCCAGCAATCACCCGCCCGCCGCGCACAGCGCACTTATCCTGGGGGAGATTTCCCCGTTGTTCAAGGGAGTGTAGTTCCAGGGCGCGCAGCCTCTCAAGAGGGACACGGAGAAGCTCACGTCCTCCACGTTGCGCCGTGCGGTCTGCAACCGATGCTTGCCAAAGCCGCACCGCTAGCGAAGCTTGTCCGCGTGAAGAAGCACAACTGGCTCCTCATCGCCCTCGTCCTCTGCCTCGCCTTGATCGCCGTCCATGCGGCGCAAACACCCGCTCCGGCGAGACCCGCCGCCAAATCCGCCCCGGGCATGGACATTGCGCAGACCGTCACCACCGTCACCGGCGTGGCCATCTCGCCGCTGCTGGGCACCAGCGCTTACGGCGCGTTCAAGTGGTTCCGCACCGATGCCAGCCAGCGCGAGAAGCTGCCGTGGTTTGCCCAAATGTGGTTCTGGCTGCCGGCCCTGGGAATTGTCGGGGCGGTCGCGCTGAAGGATGCCGGCGGTGTGGTGGTGCCCACCGCGCTGAAGAAGCCGCTCGATGTCGCCGAGGCCCTGGAGAACAAGGTCAGCGGACTCGTCGCCGCCGGCGCGTTCGTGCCCATCGTGGCGAGCGTGTTCGGGTCGGACGCGGTGAAGGAGGCGGTTGCCGGCAACGCCATGTTCGCCGCGCTCGGTGTCTCCGGCATCTTCAACGTGCTCATGGTGCCTTTCGCCATCATCGCCTTCGCGGTGGTCTGGCTCGCCGCCCACGCCATCAACATGATGATCCTCATCAGCCCCTTCGCCACGGTGGACGCGGGGCTGAAGGCGTTCCGGACGTTTCTGCTTTCCACGGTCACCGTCGCCGGCTTTGCGAATCCGACGGTGGGCCTGGTCTGGTCGCTCGTCATCATTGTTGCGAGCTACTTCCTCGCCGGCTGGGCGTTCCGCCTCACCGTCTGCGGCACGCAGTTCATCTGGGATTACCTCACGTTCGGGCGGACGCGCTGCAAGCCCGGCGCGACGGGCAACACCATGTTCCTCGCGCGAGAGATCGACAAGGTGCCCATCCGCACCTACGGCACGCTTGCGCGCAACGCCGCCGGAGAACTCGTCTTCACCTACCGTCCGTGGCTCCTCCTCGCGCCGCGCACGCTGGTGATGCCGAAGGCCGCCTACGCGGTGGGCAAGGGCGTCTTTCACAGCGAGATCGTCACCGTGAACGGAGAGGAGCACACCGCCGTCTTCACGCTTCCGCCGCGCTACAGCACGCACGAGGAGGCGCTGTCGCAGGTCTATGGCTGGGGTGCGACGACCGATGTGGGCATCGTCGCCGGGCTGAAGGCCATCGGGCGGTTCATCGGCGAGCTGTGCGGCTTCGGCGCGAAGCCCGCGCCGGCGGTGTAACCCATTTCCAAATGCGCCCGCTTTTGTCCCGCCTTCCGCTGCTGATTGCCGTGCTGGGAATTGCGTTTGCAGGCTGCAAGCCCGGCGACAAGGAGGAGCTGCTCTTCAAGTCCGACGAGCGCTACCTGCCGATGGTTGGCAAACCCAGCCCGCCGCTGAAGTTCAAGGCACTCGACGGCCGCGAGGTGGACCTGGAGAAACTGCGGGGCAAGGTCGTCCTCCTCGACTTCTGGGCGACCTGGTGCCCGCCCTGCCTGGAGGAAATCCCGCACGTTCGCCAAGCCTACGAGCGTTTCAACAAGGAGGGCTTCGAGATCGTCGGCATCAGCTTCGACGCAGACAGGCAGCGGCTGGAGGAGTTGGTGAAGCGTGAGCAGATCAGGTGGCCGCAATACTTCGACGGCGGCGGGCAGGACGCCGCGCCGGGCAAGACCTTTGGCGTGCGTCACTGGCCTTCCATGTGGCTGCTCGACCGCAACGGTGTCGTCCGTTACATCAGCGCCGGAGCCGGACTGGACCGGAAAATCACGGCCCTGCTCAAGGGGAACGCCAATCCAGTCACAACAGCGCGCGGCATCTTCGAGAAGAAGGCCGCACTCGATCAGGGCGGGGACGAACCGGCGAAGCCCGCCGTCGCAGTCGCTTCAGTCGGTCCCATCTCGCCGCCCGGCGCGCCGCAGGACGCCGCCTATCTTCAATGGCTCGGCAAGCCGTTCCCGCCGCTCAAGTTCACCGCCATTGACGGCCGGCAGGTGGACACTGACAAGCTGCGCGGGCGCGTGCTGCTGATTGATTTCTGGGCGACGTGGTGCCCGCCGTGCATGGCGGAAATTCCAAACGTGAAGACGGTCTATGAGCGCCACAACAAGCAGGGCTTTGAAATCATCGGCGTGAGCGCGGACGAGTCCCGCGCCGATCTGGAGCGGGTCGTGCGCGAGAAGGGCATGGCGTGGCCGCAGCTTTTCGAGGGACGCAGCGGTGAGACACCGAATCTCCGGCGCTATGGAGTGCAGCATTTTCCCAGCATGTGGCTTGTGGACAGGCAGGGTGTCATCCGCGACGTGTCCGGCACCGTGGCGCTCAACGACAAGGTCGTCCGCCTGCTCGCCGAGCCCGGCCCCGCCGCGCCGGCTGTTGAGGAGCCGCCCAGGGCCAACCCGCCGGTCGGCGCGGAATTGCTCCCGAGGACCAACACGACCGCAACTGTGAAGCCGGCACAACCATCCGCCCCCGCCGCCGCCCCGGCTCCAGCGCCGCGTGCAACGGAATCGAAGCTCGGTGATCGTTCCATCAGCGTTAAGAACATCACGATCGGCTCAAAGCGCAGCACCGCCCTGCTGCAAATCGGTTCGACCACCTACACGGTTGCCCCGGGCACGGAACTCGTTTTTCCGTCCGGGGGGGTGCAGCGGAAGGCACGGTGCATCGAGATCGAGCGCAGCGCGGTCGTGCTGGCCGTCGAGGGCCAGGCTGAACCGCTGCGTCTGGTGCTGCCCTGATATTGGCTACGTTCGCAGCTTGGGCTGCACGCCGAGCGTGCCGCGCAGGGACGTGAGGTGCTCGGGGGCCTGGACCCGGCGGAGTTCCGCCCACGCGGTGTCGAGGCGGGCGCGGATGCTGAGCTGCGAGGAAACCCCGCTCGTGTTGGTCCGGGAGAGGAAGGTTTCGAGGTTTTTCACCCGGCGCTGCCAGAGCTTCACGTCTGCGGCCTGCTGGGCCTTCAGGCGGTCGGCATACCAGTCGCCCGCCAGCAGCGATTCGCGCGTGAAAAGGGCGCGAACTTCAGGATGCCCAAGGTCGCGCCCCTCGTGCTGGCCGTCGCGCATGATGTGAAGCAGCGCGCGCAGGGGGGGGCAGGCGAGTTCCACGCCGCCGTCGGCGAAATAGTGCCCCGCCACGCGGCCGGCGGTGGCGACGATGTTCTCCACGCCGTCGGCGAAGACCGCCGTGTCCTGCAACTCGGGCCGCAGCATCTCGTCGGTGAGCACGCTGTGCGGGTAGTTGAAGATGCGCCCGAAGTAATGGCGGACGAAGCGCCCGGTGATGCGCCAGCCGAGCCGGCTCCCGAGCACGCGCCGGCCGTTGAAGTCGAAATCCTCGCAGCGCTCCAGGTAGCCCTCGCGTTTCAGAAATTCCGGGTCGCGCTCCTCGGGTCCGAGGCGGCACCACAACTCCGGCACGAGCAGGCTGATGTCGTGGTCCACGCGCACCTTCGGGCCGACGTGTCCGGCACAAGTCACAAACACGCCGCCGCCGGTGAGGATGTAGCTCACCAGCGCGGCGTTGAGGTCGATGATTGGATGGAGCGCGTTGAACGGACCTTTCGTGAGCGCGCCCTCGGAGCCGGCGCCGGTTGTTGACGGCGACTTGCCGGTCATGCTGGAGATGAACTCGATGAACAGCTCCGGGAGTTCGAGGTGGTGGATCGGGTTGAAGACGCACAGCGGCCGCACGCCCGGCTCGGGCGGGTTGTTGCGCCGGCCGGGCAGCACGGCGTTGACGGGCCGGTGCAAGGGCTGGCTGGTCGGCATCCGGCGGAAGAGCCGCGTGGCCATCTCGGCGAGGTGGACTTCGCGCGGATGGACGAGATCCTGGCGGTTCTGGAGGTAGCGCGGGTTCTTCGTCATCCTGCCATCCACGAGGCGCGGATGCGCGGAACTGACGAAGAATTTCGGCCGGCCGGCCTCGCTCGCGGCGGCGCGGATGAGGTCGGCCATCGGCACCGTGAACTTCACGAAGTTGATGCTGTCTTCCAGCTCGTGCTGCGCGTCGGCGCGCGTTAGCGGCTGGTAGTTGGAGAAGAAGTTGCCCGGCTGCGCGAAATCGCTCTCCGCCTGTTTGTCGTAGCCGCGATGAATGGCATCGTCCGGGCGCTGGAAGAGCCGATACTCGCAGTTCTGCACAAACTTCAGCGAGCGGTCCGTGTCCCGGGGGGCAGCGAAGGCGGCCTGCGTGAGAAAGGCCGTCGCGCCTGCTGCGGCCTCGGCTATCGCCGGTGTCGGCGGAGCGGCAGCTTCCCTGTGGATGGCCGTCGCCGGCACCACCACGCTCGCACTGATGTCGTCCTCCTGCTGGAGTTTCATCGCGGGATGGAAATCCTTGCGCAGGCTGAACACCCGCCACGCGCCGTCAGTATCGAACCCCACGCGCAGGTAGGTTGTCATCAGCTTGCGGTTGTCGCACTTCAGCTCGTTGCCGGTCACACCGTTGACGATGTCCACGCTGAAGTGCTCGCGCCAGTTCCTGCCCCATTCCGGTTTGTGGAACCGCTTCACGACAAAGACCAGCTCCTTCACATACTGCGGGATGTCCTCCAGCCACTCGTTGAACTCGTCCGAGTAATCGCGCGGCGACGGCGCGAGCAGCTTGATCACGGAGCCGAGCGACCGCTCGCGCGAGAGCAGCGGGCGCGTGTCCCTGCCATTGCGCGCCGGGTCGCGGAAGCGTTGCGAGTAATCGCGGGAGAGCAGTTTGGCCACTTTGTCGAAGTCCCTTTTGAAGTCCGCGACGAAGACCGGCCCTTGCAGAATCGCGTCGGAGAGCGACTTGGAAATCTCCGACTTGCCGCCGCCGGAGACGGTGCTGGGCTTGTGGCACAGGGTGCCCTCGCCGCGCGTGCCGACCAGCCGCCAGATGCGGTTCGCGGGCTTCTCCATCTGGACGCGATAGCCGCTGGGCCGGACGTAGGTGCGGCCGGCCAGCAGCTTGATGCTCTGCGGGCCGTGCTCATCCGTCCACGTCACCGCCTGGGTGCGAAGGGCAAAGCTCGCATCCTCCGGCACGTAGAAAATGTCGGGAAATTTCCGGTCCACCGCGTAGCCCTCGGGCTTCAGCTCCATCATGTCCGCGAAAAGGGCTGCCGCGTCCCCGAACGAATGCCCGCGCTGCTGCACATGGATGCCGCCGGCAAACTCCTCGCCGAGATCGTAGCTGGGGAAAACCAGCGCGCCGCCCGCGTGCTCCTCCTCGCACAGGCCGAAGAGGTTCGCGGCGAATCTGATCTGCGTCTTCACCTCCTTCTTGCAGTAGCCGAAGTAGTTGTCCGCGATGAGCGTGACGATGACGCCGGACTCGTCCCGCGCGGTGAGCTTGAAGGCCGCACCATCGTTGTAGAGTTCGTGTTCGTCGCGCCAGCACATGCCATCCTGGCGCTGGCGTTCGGTGGCCTTGTCCCAGGGCGGCAGGCCGGCGTTCTTCTTCGTCACCGCAGTCAGGTGCGGCGCGAGGATGACGCAGCCGGTATGGCCGGTCCAATGCTCCACGTCCAGCGCCGCGTCGTTCACCGGCAGATAGGGATCGCCCGCGTTGCCGAAGATGCTTTCGACGAAGTCCAGGTTGCTGACGAGGTTGCCCGGCGCGAAGAAGCGGATTTCCATCGTCTTCTCCGCGCAGAAGCCCGGCACCGCGGGACACACCAGCGGACGCAGCAGCAGCGACACGAAACATTCCGCCGGCTCCGGCTGCGACGCAGTGAAGGGCAGGCGCAGCAACGCCTGCGGCGGTGTCAGCGCGAACTGAAGCATCCGGGCGAAGGCGCGCACCGGCACGGCCCGCTTGTCGTTCGGAACCGGCAGGCCGCCCTCGGCGATGTGGAAGACGCCCGCGGTGGTGCGCCGGTCGCTGGCCGGGTTGTGCAGCACGCCCTGCCGCACGCGATACGAGCTGACAATGTCGGAGACAAATTCATCGCGGTCCGGCGGCAGCGACAGCGCGCGGGCGACGCCGTGCCGGTCGAGCACGAAGGTCTGGTGCGGCAGCCGGACGGAGAGGCCGGTCTCGTGAATGTAATCCTCGAGGAACTGCTGGATGCGCCAGTCCGCGGGCGCCTGATAGTTCGCCAGCAGCCGTTCCGTCTCGCGATGCCGTGCGAGCAGCGACTCGGTGAGGTCGCGGAACTCCGACGCATCCGCCGTCGCCAGCGTCGGGCACCCCAGCGCGGCGAGCTTGAGGTTGATGTAGGTGACAAGCTTCGGACCGGTGAGCGGGGAGGGGTTGCCACCGAAACCGATGGCTTTGGACAGGTCGTCGTTCATGCCGACGCTACTGTAGGGAGTCAGCCCGTCGGGGGGCAAATGACATTTTAGCGGCCTCCCCGAGAAATCGGCTCATGTCCGGCGCGGACGCTCAGGCTGGCACGCCCTTCAAGATTTACAGCTTCTTCCGGTTGCCTTCTGACGCGGTGTTTGATTTCCTTAACCCAACGGATATGAAATCTCATCTCTTCTTGCTGGCGGTGCTGTGCAGTTTTCTCGTCGGTTGTCTCACCCCTGCGGAGCGCTTGGAACCGGCAATTATCGCCCAGGTGAAAGTCGGGCAGAAGCGAAGCGAATTGGAAGGCGTCCTCGGCAAACCCAAGGAAATGGAAACCGGTGCCAACAATCAATCCGTGGCCACCTACTCCCATCTCACCGCAGTCCCGTATGACAACGGTAAATTGAGGATGCTTTCGGTGCTCTACTCTGACGAGTTCGTGGTGCTGCAACTGTTGTTTCACGAAGGTGACTTCAAATACAATCTGAGCCTCTTTTCTCCGGACCATTACGGAACGCCTTTCAGCCGGGAGTTCGTGGTCAACACGATGAAGTCCACCCGTCTGGAGGAGGAGGTGGTGAAGGCCTTTGGCCCGCCATTCATCCGCCGCCTGAACACGGACGGCGAACGCGTTCTCATCTGGATCGCCGGGCGCGAGAAATTCGTCTTCGCCCCCAACAAGCACTTCGACACGCAAACCCTCGTTGTGATTTGCGATGAAACGGGCTTTGTGCGCAAACACACCATGACCGGGTTCGACGAGGCGACGAAGTAAACCGGTCGCTGCCGCCGTTCAGGCCAGCACGCCCTTCACGATCTCCGCCTCGCGCTCCAGGCCCGTGAGGCGCAGGTCCACTCCGAGGTGCTTGAAGGTCAGCTTCAGGTGGTTCACGCCCATCAGGTGCAGGAGCGTGGCGTTGAGGTCGTTCAGGTGGACGGGGTCCTTGGCCACGTTGTAGCTGAAGTCGTCGGTCTCGCCATAAACGGTGCCGCCCTTCACGCCG
>JBAYGL010000166.1:0-10281 GCA_041666725.1 Limisphaerales bacterium | reverse complement strand
AAGCTGCGACCCGCTGCGGCGTTGAGAAGATTCTCATCGATCCCGGACTGGGCTTCTACTACCGCAACCTGCAGGACAGCGCCGTGCGCGTGCGGCACCAGATGACAACCTTCCTCAACACCTTCCGGCTGCGCACCCTGGGCTTCCCAACCTGCCACGCGCTTCCGCACGCCTTCGAATATTTTGGAGAGGAAGTGCGCAGCGCCGAACCCTTCTTTGCCGTGCTCGCCGCGCTGGGCAGGACCGACCTCTTCCGCACTCACGAAGTCCCCCGCATCCGCGCCGTGCTGGAGACGATGAAAATGTTTTGACCGGTGCGTCTCCCAGATTCGATCCTGCATCAACTCGCAAACAGTTTCCGCAGTCATGGCCGGGCCCGGCTTACTCTTGCCATCGCGTGAGTTTACTGGTGTTCTAAAAGCATCGAATGGTCAACGTTGCGTGAAAACTGCCCTGGTCATCGACGACGACCCCATCGTGCTGGCGATCCTCTCACGCACGTTGCGCGACGCCGGCTGGCGCGTGCTGGAGGCAACCGACGGCGAAAAGGGAGTCGAACTGGCCGTTGAGCACCGGCCTGATGCCATCGTCTGCGACCTGTTGATGCCACGGTTCAACGGCTACCAGGTCTGCCGCGCCATCCGCTCGAACCAGACCTTCATTCCCCAGCCGCGCATCCTCGTCACCTCCGGCAGCAACTACGCTGCGGATCAGACCAACTCCGTTGATGCCGGAGCAGATGACTTCCTGCTCAAACCCATCAAGCCCGCCGAACTCCTGCACATCCTCGATCTGGACGGCGGCACCACCTTCATCCGAAAGCCCCCCGGGCTCAACAAAGGCCCCACACCGCCGGACACGGGATATTTCCGGAGAATCGTCGGCACCCCGCCGAGCGTTCGCTTCTGGGGTGTGCGCGGATCCATTGCCACGCCCGGCGACTCGACGTTGAAATACGGGGGCAACACCGCCTGCGTCGAGGTGCGCGCGGATGGAGAGCTTATCGTGCTGGACGCCGGGACTGGCATCCGAAACCTGGGACGCAAGCTTGCCGACGAGTTCAAGTCCCAGCCCATCGAGATCTCCATCCTGATCTCGCACACGCACTGGGACCACATCCAGGGCTTTCCCTTTTTCTCCCCCGCCTACAATCCGAACAACCACATCCGCATCATGGGCTATGAGGGTGCGCGCGCCGGCTTGCAGAGCGTCCTCAGCAGCCAGATGGAAAGCCCCTTCTTCCCCGTCTCCATGCAGCAGATGCCCGGCTACCTTCAAGTCGAGGAGCTCAGGAGCATGGATTTCAACATTGGCAAGGTGAAGGTCCGCGCCGCCTTCATGAACCATCCGGGCATCTGCGTCGGCTACCGCCTCGAAACCAGCGGCGGCTCCATGGCCTTCCTGCCTGACAACGAGCCGCACTCCCGCCTGCGCATGGCCCCCGCCACGAACAGCCCGCATTCCTCCGAGGTGCTGGCCTTCGCCCAAAAGCAGGACGAGAAACTCATCGAGTTCATACGCGACTGCGATGTCGTCATCATGGACTCGCAATACGACGCAACCGAATACAGGGCTCACATCGGCTGGGGCCACACCTGTGTGGATGACGCCGTCGCCCTTGCCGTCACCGCAAAGGTCAGGAAGCTCTTCCTCTTCCACCATGACCCGGATCATGACGACGCGAAGGTGGACAGCATGGCTGAATGGGCGCGCGAACTCGTCGCCATCCACGGCGGCGGTCTGGAAGTCGATGCGGCCCGCGAAGGCGTGGAAGTGGTGCTGGGCCGTCCAGCAACCTGAACGGCAACTGTAACAGGATGGAGGCAGGAACGTTTCCTCCCGTTCTGCCCCTGATGAGTCGCACTGTCTGACGTGGGCTTCGTCCGCTCTTGCCGGAGACACCCGGATGAAACAGCCTTTGCCGATGAAACAGCGGGTCATCATCGCCCTGGGTTCCAATCTGGGCGACTCACGCCAGACGGTCATCGAGGCGCTGGATCGCCTCAAAGGCTTTTCCACGTCCCCGCTGCGCCGCTCCTCGCTCTGGCGCACCACTCCAGTGGACTGCCCGCCTGGCTCACCCGGATTCCTCAACGCCGTCGTCGCCCTTGATCCCCTGCCCCGCCTCACGCCTGAGACGCTGCTGATCGAATTGCAGGCCTTGGAAAGGGAGTTTGGACGCAGGCCGAAACAACTGTTGAACGAGGCGCGTCCGCTGGATCTGGACATCATCGCGTGGGGCGACGAAGTGCGCAGAACATCAACCCTCGTCCTGCCGCACCCGCGTGCGCACCTGCGGCGGTTCGTGCTTCAGCCTTTGAGCGAGCTGGCGCCAACGATGGTGCTGCCGGGTCAGACCCAAACCGTCGCCGAGCTGCTGGCTGTTTTGAAGACCGAAGAGCGGCTCGAACGTGCGGGCTAGCCGGTGCCCGGTGCGGACTTCCTTGCCACTTGTCACCTGCCGTCCGTCACTCCAGAGTGCCCCCCAATGAGCGAGCATTCGGAAGCACCGCAGGACAAACTGTGGCGCGAATACGGTGAAGTTTTCGAAGGTTTTGACGACCTGACACTGGCCCGGTGGCTGGCGCAGACGCTGGGCCAGCTGCAAGGCCGTGTCTGGCGCAGTTCGCACCCTCTCGTCGGCGCCTACCGCCTGGGTGCGCAGGCGGCGCATGACCGGCAGATATGGCACAAACGCCTGGCCACCGCCCCGCGCGATTACGCCGAGGCCCCCTGTTGCCGCGCGCCGCTCCTTCCGCTCATCACGCGCGACGTGACTGAACAGGGACTGCTCTGCCAGCACTGCAACGGGACGGCCGTCGCCTTCGCGGACATCCCGGTGGACTTGCAGAAGATGTTCCGCAACTGGGCGGAAAAATACGCCCCCATCCATCAGGTGGCCCACTGGGACGACCGGCAGCAAAAGCGCTCCGCCAACTACGAGCGCGCCCTTGAAGACGCCGCATCCGAAGCTGAACAGCTGCTCGCCGCGGCCGGCAACAAGCTCGCGCCCGCGCTGCTGGAGTTTTACCCGGCGGTTATCTGGGAGGATCAGGATGAGTGTCTGGACGTTCGGCCCGATGACATTTCCCTGTGACATGGACGGTGGCGTGACGCCCGGGCGGCAGGCCGCAAGCCTTGCGCATCGCGCCGCCTGCTGCACGGCTTGCGAGACAGCCCGCGTTCATTCAACAGCCGCCGGAAAGCACGACATCCGGAACACGCCATGAAGTTTCTCATCAGGTGGATGTTCCGGCTCTTCCTGCTGCTGCTGGTGCTGCTGGCCATCCTGGCCCTGAGCTTCGACACCATCGTCACCGCCATCGCAGAGGGCAAAATCCGAAAGCAAACCGGCCTCGATGCACACCTTGAAAAACTTGAGCTGCGTCCATGGAGCGGGCGGGCCCACGTTGAAAAGCTTGTCCTCTACAACCCCGCCGAGTTTGGCGGCGGTCCGCTCGTGAACATCGCCGAGCTGCATGTCGAATACGACACCGCTCTCGCCAGGGAGCGGAAGCTGCATTTGAACGTGCTGCGTTTCAACCTCGCCGAGTTGAACATCGTCGTGGCCAAGGACGGACGCTCCAACCTCGACGGCGTCCGGACAACGGTGGAAGCCATCCGCCGTGACAAGCCCGTCACCCAAACCAACGCGTCGATGGAATTCGCCGGGCTGGACCAGTTGAATCTGACCCTGGGCAGGGGCACCTGGACCGATCTCCGCCTCTCCGGCACCCCGCGTGAATTCGACCTCGGCATCCGAAACGAAATCGTGCAGGACATGAAGGATGCGAAAGAACTCGTCGCCAAACTGACGCCGATCCTGGCGCGCGCCGGGCTGGCTTTTTTCGGCGTGGGACAGCCCCCTTCCACACCGGCCCCGGCCAGCCGGCCGACGGCAATGATGACCAACGAGGCAGCCGTCCCCAAACGCTAGGTCAGCGGCCGAAGGCGGGCCTCAACCACGATGTCATCGAACTCCTCCGATCCCTGCGCGATCACCGGTGCGTCCCGGAGCTGGCACCGGGGTGCGTTGGCCGTGGTGCTGGCACTCGGCACGCTGGTTTTGTTTGCGCCGGCGCGGGACTTTGCATTCATAAACTTCGATGACGGCTCGTTTGTTTTCGGGAATGTTTTCGTCAAGCAGGGTTTCACCTGGCCGGGCCTGAAGTGGGCATTCTTTTCCGCGGACATCGACTACTGGCGCCCCCTGAGCTGGCTCTCACACATGCTCGACGTGGAGCTTTTCGGGATGAACGCAGGCGGGCACCACATGACAAACGTCATCATCCACGCCGCGAACGCCGCCCTGTTGTTCCTCGCGTTGGAGCGGCTTGCGAAACAGCTCTGGCCTGCCTTCCTCACGGCGGCGCTGTTTGCCTGGCATCCGCTGCACGTCGAGTCCGTTGCATGGGTCGCCGAACGAAAGGACGTGCTTTGCGCGTTCTTCTGGTTTCTCGGCCTCTGGTGTTATGCAGGCTATGTGGAGGCTCCAAGCCGCCGCCGTTTCGCCGGAGTCACCCTGTGTCTCGCCATGGGGCTGATGTCCAAGCCGATGATTTTGACATTCCCTTTTCAGCTTCTGCTGCTGGATGTCTGGCCACTGAGACGGGTTCATTTCAGGCAGGGGGAGCCGGTGTCCCGGTTCTTCAGTTCCATGCGGCCGCTGGTTCGGGAAAAAATCCCATTCTTTGCGATGATCGCCGCCATCGCCGCCGCCACGGCCATTGCGCAACACCAGGTCGGCGCGGTGATCCCTGAAAACATCCATCCCCTGGCTGCGCGCCTGGTTAACGCGCCTGTTGCTTACGCACGATATGTCGGATTGACCTTCTGGCCGACGAATCTGGCCATCATGTATCCCATGCCGCACGAATGGCCGGCGTGGCAGGTTGCGGGTGCCCTCTCGTTGCTGATGGTGCTGACCTGGTTTTGCGTTTCAAGGGCAGCTCACGAACCCAGCCTGGCCGTCGGTTGGTTTTGGTTCCTCGGCACACTGGTTCCTGTCATTGGCCTGATTCAGGTTGGTGACCAGTCCATTGCAAACCGATACACCTACGTTCCGCTGGTTGGACTCTTCATTGCCGTTGTGTGGGGGATGGATTCGATCCGCCGGGCACGCCGAATCCCCCAGCACTGGCTGACAGCTGCGGCGGGCGCGGTGCTGTTGATGTGCCTGATCAGCACGCGCGAGGAACTCTGGCACTGGCGCAACGGGGTCACCATTTTTGAACGCGCCGTTCAGGTGACCAGCGGCAATTTCACTGCGCTGACAAACCTTGGGAACAGTCTTCTGCGACTGGGGGACCGCCCGCGCGCAATTGCGCTCTACAAACAAGCCCTGGAGGTCCGCCAGGATAGTTCGGAGACTCATTACAACCTTGCCGTGGCACTGGGTGAAACAGGCGAAAGCAAGGCCTCCGAACACCATTACCGGGAGACTCTGCGCTGGCGTCCCAAGCACGCGAATGCGCACAACAACCTGGCCAACCTGCTTTCGGACACCGGGCGCACGGCTGAAGCCCTGAAGCACCATGAGGAATGCCTGCGCCTCAGTCCGGATAATCTGGAGGCGCGATTCAACTACGGGATCACTCTCACGGACATCGGCAAACCCGCCGAGGCCATCGCACAGTTCGAGGTGGTGGTGCGGCATCAGCCATCCTTCACCCGGGCCCGGCTGCAACTCGTCTCCCTCTACATCGGATTCGGAAAAGTCAGCGCGGCGCTCGCTCACAACGATGAGTTGCTGCGCCACGATCCGGCCTCACCCGAGGGCCGCTTCAATGCGGGTTCTTTCGCCTCGGCGCGTGGCGACTGGAAGTCGGCGGTCCAGCACTGGCAGGAGGCCGTGCGGTTGAAGGCGGACTTCCAGCCGGCATTGCACCAGCTCGCGTGGACTTATGCGACTCACCCCAGTCCCGCCGTCCGTCACCCGGAGGCTGCGCTCGAACTCGCCGTCCGCTGCGCAAAACTGGCCGGCCCGAAGAGCGCCCAGGCGCTGGACCTTCTCGCCGTTGCCCACGCGGCAAACGGCTCATTTGAACGTGCGGTTGAGCACGCACAACAAGCCCTTGCCGCCGCCGGAACGAACGCCGCCGTGGCAGCGGAAATCCGCGGCCGCTTGGCTTTGTTCCAGGGCGGCAAACCGTTTATCGAGGGCGCGACCAGATGAGCGCCGATTTCCGGCGTGCAATCGCAGGGGCATTCGCCTAAAGAGCCGCCGATGAAAATTCTCGGAGTCATTCCAGCCCGCTTCGCCTCCACCCGCTTTCCCGGCAAGCCCCTTCATCCCATCGCCGGCAAATCACTCATTCAGCGCGTCATCGAGCGCTGCCAGCTCGCGAAGTCACTGCGCGAAGTGATCGTGGCCACGGATGACGAACGCATTGCGGAAGTCGCACGGAAGTTTTGCCGCGTGGAGATGACCCGGGCCGACCACCCGAGCGGCTCCGACCGCATCGCCGAGGTCGCCTCGCGCTGTGCCTGCGATGCCGTGGTGAACATTCAGGGCGATGAACCCCTGATCGACCCGGCGGTGATTGACGCCGTGGCCGCGGCCCTGCGGAACGCCGAAATGTCCACCGCCGCCACATCCATCACCAACATCGAGGAATATGACAACCCGAACGTCGTGAAGGTCGTCACCGACGTCGCGGGCCGTGCGCTTTACTTCTCGCGACGGACGATCCCCTTCCTCCGCGACCACGCCTCGCAGCCGGTCGCCGCCCAAATCGCCGCCTTCCCCTTCCTCAAGCACCTCGGCATCTACGGCTACCGGCGCGACGTGCTGCTGTGGCTGGTGAAGTTCCCGCAGTCGCCGCTGGAGCAAGCCGAGCGGCTGGAACAGCTCCGGGCACTAGAGAACGGCATCTCAATCACCGTCGTGCGCGTGAACTACGACAGCATCGGCGTGGACGTGCCCGCTGACGTGGAGCGTGTCGAACGGCTGCTGGCCGGGTCGTAGTCGCGACCTTCAGGTTGCGATCTGGTTAATTTCCAGGCGCAAGCTGAAGCTTGCGGCTACGTGGTTGCTGGACACCATCGCGAGCGTGCTTAAACTCCGCTCACATGAACTTGGAAGACCACGTCGGAGATGTGATTCGCAAGGCCCGCGCGATGACGGGTGCTGCCGCAGAGGCTGCGGCCAAGGCCGCCGGACTCAGCCTCGAAGAACTTGCCGCTCTTGAAGCCTCCGGTCAGAGCCCCCGCAAGCCCGATTTTCACGCACTCGCCGCGATCGTCGGCTTGAGCGGCCCGAAGCTTGAGGCCCTGGCAAATGACTGGCTTCCCGCCCCCGTGGACATCGGCACCTGGCGCGAGCTGCGCCAGATCACCACCACACGCGGCGGCAACACCGTGCATTGCTATCTGGTCTGGGACGAGGTCACGCGCGAGGCCGCGCTGTTCGACACCGGCTTCGAGGCGGAGGCCGTCTTCAAAGTGGTGGATGCCGAGAGTCTCGACCTGCGGCATCTCTTCATTACGCACTCCCACCACGACCACATCGAAGGCCTCCCTGCGATTCGCGAGCGCTTCCCGACGATTCGCATTCACACCGATACGAAGGGCGCGCCGCCCCAGCACCGCAACCGCCGCAACGACTGCGTGCAGGTCGGCAGCCTGCGAGTGACCAACCGCGAGACACCCGGCCACGCCGAGGACGGCGTGACCTACCTCATCGGCAACTGGCCGGATGACGCGGCGCACGTTGCGGTCGCCGGCGACGCCATCTTCGCCGGCTCAATGGGCGGCGCGAAGGAACACGGCGACCTGGCCAAGGCCAAGGTGCGCGAGCAAATCCTTTCGCTTCCGCCGGCCACGCTGATCTGCCCCGGGCACGGTCCGCTGACAACGGTGGCGCAGGAGCGCGCGAGCAACCCGTTCTTCTGAACGTCGCCGCCGATCACACTGGTAATTGAGTTTTCCGGCACGCGCGCTATTCTCCGGCCATGCCAATCTACGAGTTTCATTGCAGCGAGTGTGAAAAGGACAGCGAAGTGCTTGTGCGCTCCAGCCGGTGGGAGGGCACGCCCTGCCCGCACTGCGGTTCGAAGAAGCTGTCCAAGAAATTCTCCACCTTTGCCGCGACGACTGCGGGCGGTGAAGCGCCGTCCTGCTCCGGCGTCCCGAGTTCCTGCGGAATGTGCGGCACCGGCAAGGCGCACTCGCACTGATTACTTCTCCCGCTTCAGCTCCGCCCTGCTTTCGCCGGGAATCTTCAACGTCGGCTCGCCCTTGAGATAGCCGAGGGAACTCAGGAACACGTCCGTCTCACGCAGCGTGACCTCCTGCCATGGCGGGCGGTTGAAGAAGCCGTGCGGCTGGCCGGCGGCGGTGAAGACCTCGCAGCGGTTGCCCAGCGCCTTCGATTTGTCCGCGAAGCTTCGGGCGTGATCCAGCATCCTGTCGCCCGTGCCGAAGAAGATGATCGTCGGCACCACGCCCTGTCTGATGAATCTCGCGGGATCAATCTGCGGCACGATTTCCTTCCCCCTGACCGCCCCCTCCGGCCACTTCTCGCCAACTTCCAGCGCGCCCAGGTCCAGCGCCGGATTGAACAGGACCATCGCGTTGGGCCGTGAGGAGATTTTCAGTTCCTCGTCCTTCGCTTCGTAGGCATCCGTCATGCCGGTGCAGGCGGCAAGATGTCCGCCCGCCGAGCCGCCCGAGGACACGATCCGCTGAGGATCAATCCCCTGCTCCGCCGCGTGCGCGCGCAGCCAGCGCGCCGCGCTCTTCGCGTCTTCCACGCATTTTTCTGGCGTGATCTGGTGCCGCGACGAAACGCGGTAATCGGCGCGGGCCGCGACCATGCCACGGCTTGCAAGGTAGGTGGCCTGATTCAAGAACTGCGTCGGAGTGCCGTTCTTCCAGCCCCCGCCGAAAAAGAACACGATGGCGGGCCGCTGGTCCGTCGCCTTCCAGTCCGGCGGGTAGTGGACGAAGAGTTTCAGCCCACCCTGCGGCGTCTGCTTGTAAGTGAACTCCTTCACCCCCTCGGGCAGCGGGGCGTCCGCCACCTTAGCATCTTTGCCTTTCGACTTCCCGCTGTTCCTGGCTTTCGGCTTGTCCTGGGCGCTCGCCGCCAGTGCAAACAAAACGGCGAGAGCCAGGGCGGGGATGGTTCGGCAGTTCATAAATTTGCTCCGTGGGTCTGAACATTATCACTTCGCTGCGCGCTTGAGATGCTTGTCGAAGAAGGCCGCGACGCGCTGCTGCTGTTCCGGAAGGTTGAAGGGCGGCCCCCCATGACCCGCGCCTTCCAGCTTCACGAGCGTCGCCTCGACCCCGGCTTGCTTGAGCGCGGCTTCAAGCAGCTCGCTCTGGTGAATCGGCACAACTGGATCTTTGTCGCCGTGCAGGATGAGGAACGGCGCGTCGGCCCGGCTGACGAATGTGAGCGGGTTTGCGCGCGCAACCTTGTCCTTGTTCTCCTGAATCGCGCCGCCGATGAGCTTCGACTCCGGCGAGTTGGGCGAGTCGTGCGGAATCGCACCGGGGAACCTGGTCATCTGGAGAAAGTCCGTGGGGCCGAAAAAGTCGCAGACCGCCTGCACGGCACTGGAGACTTGGAGGTTTTCACCCTTGTCAAAATCCTTCACATCACCCGTCACGCCCAGAAGCGCGACGAGATGACCGCCCGCCGAGGAACCCCACGCGCCGATGCGTTCGCCATCAATGCCGTAACTGGCTGCATTTGCGCGCAGCCAGCGGATGGCGGCCTTGCAGTCCTCGATTTGCGCCGGGTAGGTCGCGTGCGAACTGAGGCGGTAGTTGATGCTCGCGACCACGTAGCCGCGCGGCACGAGCCAGAGCGCGGGGCAGGCGTTCTTGCTGCCGTTCTGCCACCCGCCGCCGTGGACCCAGACGACCAGCGGGAGTTTCGCGCCGGCGGAAGCGCTCTCCGGCGTGTAGATGTCGAGCTTGTGCCGCTCGTGGCCGCCGGGCGCGTAAGGCAGCTCGCGCGTGACCTTCACGCCGTCGGGAATGCGCTGGAGTTGCCCGGGCGGGAGTCTCGGTGGCGTCCTCGGCGCGGCTTTGTCCTGCGCGGAGGCGAAACCGGCGGCCAGCAGCAATGCGAGGGTGGTGGGAACGAGCGAACGGTTCATGTCTTTGGAGGATTGACGCCGGTGAAGCCCGGGCTGTTACAGGCGCGTGCCAACGACTACGAACCGCTCGCGCTTATTTCCCGGTCGCGTGGAGAAAAACTGTTTTGCCCATGGGACTTAGCGTGGTCCTTTTGCAGGCAGCCGGAACGACGCAGAAGTCACCTGGCTT
>JBAYGL010000165.1:0-10353 GCA_041666725.1 Limisphaerales bacterium | reverse complement strand
GCCGGCTTGGCGGAGTTTGACAAATTGCCCGGCCAGGTAATCGCCGCGACGCAGCGCCACGGGCGTCAGCATCTGCTCTGGAGTGTGGCGATAGCAGCGCTCGCGACCCTGATGCTGGGGATCGGGTGGGGGTTTGTGTTGCGGTTGGTCCGCCAGTGGCGCGCGGCCATGGAGCGCGGCAACGAGCAACTGAAACTGCAGACAGTGCAACTGGAGGAGAGCAACCTGAACCTCGACCATCAAGTGGTCCTGCGCACGGTGGAACTGACCGGGAAGATCGCCGAGATCATTCAGTCGGAAGCCCGGCTCCGGGGTTCGGAGGCCCAGTATCGCCGGCTGTTCGAGGCGGCGAAGGACGGCATCCTCATCCTCAATGCCGAGACGGGGGTGATCGAGGATGTGAATCCCTTTTTGACCGAGCTGCTGGGTTTCACGAGAGAACAGTTTCTGCAGAAAAAGGTCTGGGAGCTGGGGTTCTTCAAGAACTTGATCGCCAACCATGAGAAGTTTGAGGAATTGAAGCGGGACGAGTATGTCCGCTACGAGGATCTGCCGCTGGAAGCCACCGATGGTCGGCGGATTGACGTGGAGTTTGTCAGCAATGTCTATGAGGTGAACGGCGCGAGGGTGATCCAGTGCAACGTCCGCAACATGACCGAGCGCAAGCGGAACGAGCGGGAGCTGAAACAACTGCATCGCAGGCATGAGTTGATTCTCAACTCCGTGGCGGAGGGCATCCATGGCATTGATCTTCAGGGCAACATCACCTTTGAGAATTTGGCGTCGGAAAAAATGCTTGGCTGGGAAAACGACGATCTGGTCGGCCGGCCGGCGCACGCGCTGATGCATCATTCCCACGCGGACGGCTCGCCCTATCCGGTGGAAGAGTGCCGCATCTACGCCACGCTGCGTGACGGCGTTTCCCGGCACGTGAACGACGAGGTGTTCTGGCGCAAGGATGGCACGAGCTTTCCCGTGGAGTATGTCACGGCCCCGAAGCGCGATGAGAGCGGCGCGATCAGGGGCGCGGTGGTCACGTTCACCGACATCACGGAGAAGAAGCTGCTGGAGGCGAAGTTCCTGCGGAGCCAGCGCATGGAGAGCCTCGGCTCGCTGGCCGGCGGCATCGCCCACGACTTGAACAACGCCCTCGCGCCCATCCTCATGAGCGCCGAGCTGTTGAAGCAGGTCATCAAGGATCCCAATCCCGGGGTGGGCCGCATCATCGACACCATCCACAGCAGCGCCGAACGCGGCGCGGGCATGGTGAAACAAATCCTCACCTTCGCCCGGGGCAGCGCGGGCGAGCGGGGCGTCGTCCAGCCCAAGCACCTGATCCAGGAGATGATCGGTCTCACCCGGCATAGCTTCCCCAAGACGATTCAAATCCGCGCCGACGTGCCTTCGAACATCTGGACGCTGCTGGGCAATCCCACGCAACTGCACCAGATCCTCCTGAACCTCTGCGTCAACGCGCGCGATGCCATGCCTGCGGGCGGCACGCTCACGCTGGCCGCCGGCAATGTCCGTCTGAAGGCAACGGACACAGGGCTGTCTCCGGATGCAAAGCCGGGCCCGTATATGATGCTGGCGGTGACGGACACCGGCACCGGCATGACCCCGGAGGTGCGTGCCCGGCTCTTCGAGGCGTTTTTCACCACCAAGGAGCCGGGCAAGGGCACCGGCCTGGGACTCTCCACCGTCCGCAACATCGCCAAAGAACACGGCGGTTTCCTCACCGTGGACAGCGAGGCGGGCAAGGGCACCACGTTCAAAGTATATCTGCCCGCCCAACCGGGCGCGGCGGCTGTGGTCGCCGCCGTCGCACGGCCCGCGCTTCCGACGGGCAGCGGGGAACTCATCCTCGTGGTGGACGACGAGGCTTCCATCCGCAGCATCGCCACGCAGACGCTCGAAGCCTACGGCTACCGGGTCGTGACCGCCAACGACGGGGCGCAGGCTGTCGGCGTGTGCGCGCAGCATCTGACCAGCCTGCAATTGCTCATCACGGACATGGACATGCCATTCATGGATGGCAAGAAGACGATCCGTGCGATCCGCACCCTCCTTCCCCGGCTGCCGGTCATCGCCTCCAGTGGTTCAGACGCGGAGTCCAATCCCGCAGTTCTGAAGGAGCTGGACGTGCAGGCCTTTCTGCGCAAGCCTTTCAGCACGGACGATCTGATCCGCATGGTCCACGAGACGTTGCGCGAAAAGGGCTTCAACTTGAGCCAGACATTATGACTAAAATCCTGCTGGTGGATGATGACGATTCTTGCGCGGAGATGCTCACCAAGGCGCTCGCCGCGTTCGGATACGAAGTGGAGCGTGCCCATAACGGTCAGGAGGCGCTGCGACTCTACACCGCGCAGACGGTCGACCTCGTGCTGACCGACCTGTTCATGCCGGGCATGGACGGCATGGAATTAATCATGGAACTGGAGAAGCTCGATCCGTCCGTGCGAATCATTGCGATGTCGGGCGGCGGGTTGGGCGATTCGGGGGCGGTCTTTCTGCCGACGGCGGAACGGCTCGGTGCCGTCAAGACGCTGGCCAAGCCGTTCCCGCTGGAGTCGCTTCGGGCGGCCGTGCGGGAGTGCCTGGACACTCCGTAGTGCTGGCGTGGCGCGAGCCGCTTAGCCGGGACGATGCAGGTGGAGCGCGGCATTCATGCCGCAGCAGCGTGGGATTCAAAGGGAGTTGACGAACTTCCGAGCCATCCGCGCGAACGAACCAAGCGGTTCGGGCGGCAGCCGGCGCAGGTGCAAACCCGAGCCCTGTCTCTGGCGGGCGTTTCTGCGGCATGAATGCCGCGCTTGTAGCTCCCCACTGCATCGCTCCGGCTGAAAATCTGGCTGGGTCTTGCTGCTGCATAATTTCACCTTCGCATTCGAATAATGGCTGCTTGACTCCGTCAACTAGATCGTGTGCATGGGCAATCCAAAATGAACTGTATGAGCAATACTAACCCTCGCTGGTGCAATTCGGCCGAACACAACTACTTCACCACCCGCCGCAACTTGCTCCAGGTCGGTGCGTTGGGCACGCTCGGGCTCTCGCTGGGCGATGTTTTCAAGGCGCAGGCATACGAGGCCGCTCCGTCCAAGGAGGGCAAGGCCAGGAACGTCATCAACATCTACCTGCCCGGCGGCATGGCTCATCAGGAGTCCTTCGACCCCAAGATGTATGCGCCGATCGAGTATCGCGGCCCGCTTGGCACGGTGAAGACCAAGCTCGAGGGCGTGTATTTTTCCGAGCTGATGAAGAATACGGCGCAGATTGCCGACAAGATCACCATCGTCCGTTCGATGACCCACGGCGAGGCGGCCCACGAGCGCGGCACGCACAACATGATGACCGGCGTCCGCCCCAGTCCCGCGCTGGAGTATCCGAGTTTCGGCTCCGTGGTTTCCCATGAGCTGGGACCGCGCAACAATCTCCCGCCCTACGTGGCCATTCCGTCCGTCAGCCCCAACGGCGGCACGGGCTACCTTGGCTCGGCGTTCGCGCCGTTCAGCCTGGGGTCCGATCCGGCCAGCAGCGGCTTCAAGGTCCGCGACCTGATGCTGCCCGCCGGCATTGATGACAAGCGCTTTGCCACCCGCCGCTCGATGCGTGCCGCCGTGGACGAGCATTTCTCCAAACTCGAGAAGACGGACGCGCTGGACGGCATGGACACCTTCTATCAACGCGCCTACAGCCTGATCTCCTCGGACAAGGCCCGTGAGGCGTTCGACATCGAGAAGGAGTCGGGCAAGCTGCGCGACGAATACGGCCGCAATGCCGCCGGCCAGCGCATGCTGCTCGCCCGCCGCCTGGTTGAAGCCGGCGTCCGTTTCGTTTCCATGACCTACGGCAGCTGGGATCACCACGACAACATCAAGCGTGCGATGGGAAGCCAGATGCCGAGTTTCGATCAGGCGTTTGCCCGCCTCATCCGCGATCTCGACGAGCGCGGGATGCTCGACAACACGCTGGTTTACGTCACCTCCGAGTTCGGCCGCACGCCCAAGATCAACCAGACCGCCGGACGCGACCACTGGCCCAAGGTTTTCTCGATTGCCATGGCGGGCGGCGGCGTCAAGCGCGGCTACGTGCATGGTTCCTCCGACGCGCAAGGTGCCGAGCCGGACAACGACCCGCTCACGGTCAGCAACTATTCGGCGACGATTTACAGCCTCATCGGCATTGATCCTGAGCGCCGGCTCATGTCTCCGGGCAGCCGCCCGCAGGCCATTGTGATCGGCGGCCAGGTCGAGAAGGACCTGCTTGCCTGAGCGCGCATGGAATTCCGACCTGAAGATTGATGACACGACGGGGCAATGTCCGGCACACGGCGCTGCCCCGTTGTTCTTAAGACAATGCAGAGAAAGAGCAGGATGAAGATTGAGATTGAGAACATGAGGCGGGTTTTCGCCCATGCCTTCGCTTCCTGCTATTGATCCTGATCCAGCCCCCCCCCATTTCCGCATGAACACCCGCACGCTCGCCCTGGTCCTTCTCGCCGCCTCCGCCCTGACCGCAGGAGCCGTCGCCCCGGCGCTGCAAAACACCACGCCCAACGGCCTCCAACGCGGCACCGAGGCGGATTTGAAGTTGAACGGAGCCCGTCTTGCCGATGCCGAGGAAGTCCTCTTTTACGAGCCGGGCGTGAAGGTGCTCGGACTCAAGGAGAAGAAGGACAACTACCTTCTCGCACGGGTGAAGCTCGAAGCTGACTGTCCGCTCGGCGAGCACAAGCTGCGCGTCCGGACACGGACGGGCGTTTCCGAGTTCCGCACTGTTTACGTCGGGCCGTTTCCCCAGGTTGATGAGAAGGAGCCCAACACCACGCCTGACAAGGCACAGAGGGTTCCGATGAACACCACCGTGCTCGGCACGATGAACAACGAGGACGTCGATTACTATCTCGTCGAGGCGAAGAAGGGGGAACCCATCGCCGTCGAGGTCGAGGGGATGCGTCTGGGCCGCACGTTGTTTGATCCGTATGTCGCGGTTCTGGACAAGGGCGGCAAGGTTCTCGCCAAGGCCGATGACACGGCGCTCTTCATCCAGGATGCCTACGCCACCATCATTGCGCCTGCGGACGGGGAATATCTCATCGAAGTGCGGGAGACGAGCTACGGAGGGCAGGGGAATCCTTACCGCATCCACATCGGCAGCTTCCCGCGGCCCAGCGCGGTGTTTCCTCCCGGTGGCAAGGCCGGCGATTCCCTGGAGGTGAAGTTTGTGGGCGACGCCGGTGGAGATTTCAACCAGACCTTCAGCCTTCCGCCGCCCGGCCGCTTCAAGTTCGGGGTGTTCGCCGAACGCAAGGGGATCACCGCCCCGTCCTTCAACTTGGTGCGGATTTCGCCGTTCGGAAATGTTAACGAGAAGGAGCCCAATGACGACGTGAAGACCGCGACCGTGGCCACCGGCCCGCTGCCTATCGCGTTCAACGGCGTCATTGGCAAAAAGGGCGACGTGGACTGGTTCCGCTTCACCGCGAAGAAGGGGGAAATATACGACATCAACGTCTTTGCCCGCCGCATCCGTTCGCAGCTCGACACGGTGCTGGTTGTGGCTGATGCCAACGGGCGGACCCTCGCCAGCAATGACGACACGGGTGGTGCCGACAGCTATGTGCGTTTCACCGTTCCAAAAGATGGTGAATTCACCCTGAAGGTCTCCGACCATCTCGGCTACGGCGGCCCCGAGTGCCCCTACCGCATCGAGCTGACGCCCGTGCAGCCGGAGCTTACCACCTACATCGCCGACACGGGGCGTTACGACACGCAGACCCGCAAGTCCATCGTGGTCGCGCGTGGCAACCGCTTTGCCTCGCTGCAGAGCGTGCGGCGCAAGGACCTGCCCGGTGATGTCAGTGACCTGGAGTTTGCGATGGAGAATTTCCCCTCCGGCATCACGATGCAGGCCGTGCCCGTGCCCAAGGACCAGACCACCTGGCCGGTGGTCTTCGAGGCGCGGGCTGATGCGCCCATCGCGGGCGGGCTGGCCAACCTGGCGATTCGCACTCCGGCCGGAGCCAAGACCCAGATCAAGGGCGACACCTGGCAGAACTACGACCTCGTGCAGAACGGCAATGACGGCGTTTACTACCAGACGTGGACGGACAAGATCGCCGTCGCCGTGGTGGACGAGCTGCCCTTCAAAATCAGCATCGCGCCGCTGAAGGCTCCGCTTGTGCAGAGCGGCTCGCTGGAAGTGAAGATCGTTGCCGAACGCAAGGAAGGCTTCGTCGAGCCCATCCGCGTCGTAAACCTCTACAACCCGCCCGGCACCGGCAGCACGCCGGACATCATCATTCCGAAGGGTGAGAACTCGGCCATCTACACGCTCAACGCCAACGGCGGTGCGGTGGTCAAGAACTGGAAGATCGCCTTTCTTGGCTCGGCCCCCGTCAGTGGCGGCACGGCCTACGCCTCCACCCAGCTGGCCGATCTCGAAGTTGCTCCGGTGTTCGTCACCGGGAAAATCATGCAGACCAATACAATCGTCGGCACCCCGGTGAAGCTGCTCTGCACGCTGGATCAACGGACTCCGTTCGAGGGGCGCGCCGAAGTGAAGCTGGTGAGTCTTCCTGCCGGGGCCACGGCCGAGCCGAAGTTCATCACCAAGGCGGACAAGGAGATTGTCTTCGACGTGATCACGGCGACCAATGCCGTCAAGGGCATGCACCGCTCGTTGTTCGTCGCCATGAACCTCAAGGTGAACGGCCAGCAGATCACCCAGACCTTTGCCGGCGGCGGGGCACTGCGCATCGACCCGGTCCGTCAGCAGCTCGCCGAGGCCAGGCCCGCAGCCACTTCGAAGAAATCCTTGATCTCCAGCAAGCCCGGCAAGTGACCTGAAATTTCCAGCCCTCAAAAACCGACTGCTGCCGTATGCGAACCCTGATCACCACCGTCCTCTCGCTCTCCGTGTCGTTCGCGGCCATGGCGGCACCGTCGCTCGTGGACGTCCGCGTGTATCCGCCGGACATCTATCTCTCCTCGAAGCAGGATTTTCAGACGGTCGTGGTGCAGGCGGTTTATTCCGACAGCACCACGCGTGACGTGACCGGCCTGGCGCAGCTTGCGCTGGCGGACAAGTCGTTCGCCCGTCTGGACAAGGCCGCCGTCCATCCGGTTGCGGACGGCAAGACCGAGCTGCAGGTCAAGTTCGAGGGCAGGTCGCTCACGCTGCCGGTCAAGGTGGAGAAGTCCGGTTTCACGCCCGCCATCAGCTTCACGCTGGATGTCATGCCCGTCTTCAGCAAGGCCGGGTGCAACACCGGCTCGTGCCACGGTTCGGCGCGCGGCAAGGACGGCTTTCACCTCTCCCTCTTCGGCTACGATCCGGACGGCGACTACGGCAAGATCACCCGTCAGATGCTGGGCCGCCGCATCAACCTCGCCCTGCCGGAGGACAGCCTTCTGCTCACCAAGGCCATCGGGGCGGTGCAGCACACCGGCGGCAAGTCCTTCGAGCGGACGGATGAGCTGTATCAGACCGTTCTGAAGTGGATCGAGGCCGGGGCGCCGGAGGATCCCAGGAACCTCGCCCGGGTCACCGGCATTGAAATCTATCCCAAGCAGGCGGTCCTCGAAGGTTCCGGGGCGTCCCAGCAGTTCACCGTCCGGGCGACATACTCCGACGGCACCGACCGCGACGTGACGCGGACCGCGCACTTTGTCAGCAACAACGACGTGAGCGCCAAGGTCACGAAGACCGGACTCGTCACCGCGGACAAGCGCGGCGAGGCCTTCGTCATGGCGCGCTTCGATGCCTATACGGTCGGTGCGCAGATACTGGCGGTGCCCAACGATTCCCGCTTCGTCTTCCCGCAGGTTGCGGAGCACAACTACATCGACACCCTCATTCACACCAAGCTGAAGAAGATTCGGATCACTCCCAGCGAGGTCGCGGACGACGCAACGTTTCTGCGCCGCGTGACGCTCGACATCACCGGCCTGCTGCCCTCGCCCGAGGATGTGCGCGGGTTCATCGCCGACAAGAACCCGAAGAAGCGTGAGAAGATGGTGGACACGCTGCTGGAACGCCCCGAGTTCACGGAGCTGTGGGTGATGAAGTTCGCCGAACTGCTCCAGATCCGCACCGACAACCTGCTGTTCCAGTATAAGTCGGCACTTCAGTATTACGACTGGCTGAGGGACCGGTTCGCCCGCAACGTCCCGATCGACAAGCTTGCGCAGGAGCTGCTCACCGCCAAGGGCGGCACGTTTGCCAATCCGGCGGCCAATTTCTACAAGGTGGAGACCGACCCGCTGAAACTCACCGAGAACGTCGCGCAGGTTTTCATGGGCATGCGTCTCCAGTGCGCGCAATGCCACAACCACCCCTTCGACCGCTGGACGATGAACGACTACTACGGCTTCGCCGCGTTCTTTGCGCAGGTGGGCCGCAAGGTGGGCGAGGACCAGCGCGAGACGGTCATTTACAACCGCGCCAGCGGCGGCGTCCGCCATCCCGTGGGCAACCGGGACATCCCGCCGAAGTTCCTCGGCATGGAGGGGGGCAAGCCCGAGGAGGGCCAGGACCGCCGCGAGGTGATGGCCAGGTGGCTGGCCTCGCCACAGAACCCGTTCTTCGCCCGCAACTTCGCCAACATGGTCTGGGCGCACTTCTTCGGGAAGGGCATTGTGGACCCGGTGGATGACGTCCGCATCAGCAACCCGCCGTCGAACCCCGAACTGCTGGAGGAACTCGGCAGGCGTTTCACCGAGTCGGACTACAACTTCAAGAAGCTCGTGCGCGACATCTGCGCCAGCCGCACCTACCAGCTCACGCCCAAGTCCAATGAGACAAATGCGGAGGACACCCGCAACTTTGCCAAGGGCCCCATCCGCCGGCTGCGCGCCGAGGTCCTGCTGGACGCCATCACGCAGGTCACCGCCACCAAGAACAAGTTCCGCGGCCTGCCCGAGGGCTCGCGCGCCGTGGAAATCGTGGACGGCCGCACCACCACCTACTTCCTCACCACGTTTGGCCGTGCCACGCGTGACACCGTCTGCGCCTGCGAGGTGAAGATGGAACCCAACCTTTCGCAGGCGCTCCATCTCCTCAACGGCGACACCGTCAACCAGAAGATTCAGGCCGGCGGCCTCGTCGCCGCGATGATGAAGGAGCGCAAGACCCCCGGGCAGATACTTGAGGAGTTCTACTGGCGCAGCCTCGCGCGGCCGCCGACGCCGGCCGAGCAGACCAGGTTGCTCGCCTATCTCGCCGACGCGAAGACGCCGGCCGAGCAGGTCACCGTGCTCAACGACCTCTTCTGGGCCGTGTTGAACTCGAAGGAATTCATCTTCAACCACTGATCCGTGGCCGCGTTCACGTGAGCGCGGCCATCATTTCAAACCGACATGAAGACCGCCTCTCTTCTCCTGGGTGCGGGTGCCCTGTGTCTGGGCATCGCCTCGTCCTCCGCGCAGAAAGTCACGTTCGACGAGCACATCCTGCCGCTGTTCAAGAACCAGTGCCTCAAGTGCCACAACCCTGACAAGCCCAAGGCCGACCTCGATCTCTCGACTTTCGGCGGCACCATGAAGGGCGGCAGTTCCGGCCTCGTCGTCACCGGCGGCGATCCCGACGGCTCCTCGCTCTACAAGAGCGTCAACCACGCTGCGGAGCCGACCATGCCGCCGAAGAGCAAGCTGGCCGACAAGGAGATCGAGCTGATCAAGAAATGGATTGCTGGCGGCCTGCTTGAGAACTCCGGCAGCAAGGCCATCGCCTCGAATCGTCCCAAGGTGGACCTCAGCCTCAGTGCCGCCTCGTTCGGCAAGCCCGAGGGCGCGCCGCCCATGCCGGGGGATCTGCTCCTGGAACCCGTCCTCCGCACCGCGCGCACCAGCGCCAGCACCGCGCTGGCCGCCAGCCCGTGGGCCCCGCTCGTCGCGCTGGGCGGCCAGAAGCAGGTCTTTCTCTACAACACCGACACCCTTCAGCTCGCCGGCGTGTTCCCATTTCCAGAAGGTTTCCCGCACGATGTGAAGTTCAGCCGCAACGGCAAGCTGCTCCTGGCCGGCGGCGGACGCGAGGCGAGCAAGGGCGTTGTCGCCGTCTGGGACATCACCACGGGCGAACGCATTCTCACGGCGGGCGATGAACTCGACGTGCCGCTCGCGGCGGACATCTCGTCAAACCAGAAGTGGATCGCCCTCGGCGGGCCGGACCGGCTGGTGAAGATTTATGCCACGGCCACGGGCGAGCAGCTTCACAAGATGAAGAAGCACACCGACTGGGTGACCGCCGCCGAGTTCAACCACACCAGCACCTGTCTCGCGACCGGCGACCGCAACGGCGGCGTGATCGTCTGGGACGCGGAGGCGGGCCAGGAGGTGCAGACCT
>JBAYGL010000164.1:0-10430 GCA_041666725.1 Limisphaerales bacterium | reverse complement strand
ATCGTGCCCAGCGTGTTCAATCGGGATGTCGTCAGAAACGTGACGGCGGCTGTCGAGCTGGCGGCCATCAAAACCCGCGTCGCCAGGAAAGGGCTGCCACGGAAGTAAGCCTCTCGGCGTCGCACTCCAGTTGCACGCGTGACTGCTCGCAGGCGTTCACCCGGGATGTTTTTCCGGAGAAGCGAACGCGGGAACGAACCGGCAGTTTATGAAGCCTGGCGAAAATCGCCGGCCGAGTTGGTTCGAACGATGACAGCTTCGCAGGATTTCTGACACCGGTGAACGGCGGGAAACAGGGGTGACACGGCTGGATTTGTTGTAACAGCATGTTGCAACCCTCCCTCTTTCTTGACGAAATCCCTGTAAACAAACGGTGGTGGGCTGGCGGGGACTCGAACCCCGGAGACGTTTTTCGTTCCGTGCGTTCCTAAAAATGCCACAAAAACCAACATTTATAGGCATTCGAAACACGCTAGACATCGGCGACACGTTATGCGATGACGTTATGCCATGTCTAGCGTGCATCGCCAAACCGGCAAGCCATACCTGTTCTGCGCCTACTACGACCCTGAAGGGTTCCGCCGTTTCCGCAGCACCGGGACCGGAAATCACCGCGTCGCCAACACCATCGCCGTCACCATTGAGAGGGCCTCTCTCCTCGCGCGCCAGGGGAAGCTCTCCAATGAGAAGGCGCTGCGGTTGATTCGCCAGACCGCCGACGCCATCGGAGAGACGCACGGGAAGGTGGTGGCAGACGCGGCGGAGAAGACCCTCCGCCCCATCATCGAGGAGTTTGTGCGACTGGCCGGCGGCGAGTTGACGAGCTACACCGTGAAGCTCTGGCTCGAAACGTGGCTCGCGGCCAAGACCGACGCCAGCAAATCCACCCGGCTGGAATACAAGCGCGCCTCTGACTTGTTCGTGAAGTTCCTCGGGACGCGGGCAGAACGTCCGCTGACGACCGTTCAATCGCTTCACGTCGAGCAGTTCAAGGCGCACCTGTCCAAGCGCATCGCTGCTACCACGATCAACAAGACCCTCAAGATTCTGAAGACCGCCCTGAGCCGGGCGGTCGCCAAGCGGCAACTGGAGTTCAGCCCCGCGCAGCACGTCGAGTTGGTGGAAACCGTGGCGGGCAAGCGCCGCGCGCTCACGCTCGACGAAATCAAGGCGCTGCTCGCCGTCGCATCGGTGGACTGGCGGACGATGATTCTCCTCGGCCTCTACACGGGCCAGCGCTTGCAGGACTGCGCCTCGCTCACATGGCGCGAGGTGGACCTGCTCCAGTCCGCCATCAGCCTGCGGACACAGAAGACCGACCGCGCGCAGGTGCTTCCCATCGCTGAACCGCTGGCGCGGCATCTGGCGACGCTGGCCGGCGACGACCCTGACGCGCCCCTCTGCCCCGGACTGCGAGGCAAACGCTCAAGCTGGCTGTCCGCACAGTTCCACAAGCTCATGGTGCAGGCTGGACTGGCGGAAGCGCGCGACCATGTCAGCAAAGGGAAAGGGCGTGACGCGAAGCGCGATACGAGCAAGGTGAGCTTCCATTCCCTGCGGCACTCCGCCACAAGCCTCCTGAAATCCGCCGGAGTGAGCGATTCCGTCGCAATGGACATCATCGGTCACGAGACGGCGGCGGTGTCCCGCAGCTATACGCACATCGCGGACGACGCCAAGCGCGCGGCGGTCAACAAGCTGCCCGATGTCACCGGCTGACGGATTGGCGGCCGGCGCGCTGCCCGAACTGCTCGGGGTGCCGACGCTCCAGAATCCAGCGATAGCCCGCGCTCCCGATTCCGTCCGCCTGGATGACTTTCAACGCCATGAACAGAAACTCCGCCTGCGCCTGCTCGATGACCAGCCCGAGCAACGGGTTCCGGCGCTTGGCCGCGCGGAAAGACTCGTAGTTGACCAGCGGGGTCATCAGGTGGCAGGCCGAGCGCTCTGGCATCCCGCGCGCCACCAGCTCGCCAATCGCCTTGACCACGGCCAGCGTGATTTGCGCCGGTCGTCCACCTCGCCGCTGCTTTCGTGGGGTGCTCATGGCTTCTCCTCTCGCGCGCACGCGCGCGCGTGCGCGCGGTGCTGGTGCAAACTGTGTGGTTGGGGCATGGGTTTCAGATGCCGAGCGTTGTTTTCGACAGCGGAAACTGCACCGGCTCGCAGAACTCGCGCAGCCGGCGAATCAGGGCGTCTGCAACGTGGCCGGTGTAGCGCTCCGCCAGCTCATCGGGCGCAAGTTGGGTCGTGACGATGATCGGGCGGAACTGCGCCGTGCGTCGTTCCACCAGGCCGAACAGCTCCGTCTGCACACGCTCCGTGGCCGGCTCCTTGCCCAAGTCGTCGAAGAGCAGCACCTCGGCGCGCTCATACCGCTTCAGCCAGGCCGTTCCCTCGAAGCGGGAGAATCGGGTGGCAATCTCGTCTCCGAACGCGACGGCGTGGATGGCCTCGCACCGCACCCCGGCGTCCACGAGCGGGCGGAGCCGCAGGTAGGCGCTGCGGGTCTTCCCCTGGCCGGAGTCGCCGAAGAGAATCAGCCCGCGCGGGCCGCGCGTCCATGCCAGCACGCGGCGCAACGGCTCCTGCGGCAGCCGGGCCGGGTCGCTCTCGCGATAGAGCGGCGGACAAACGCGCTGCCACTCCAGCGCCCGCAGCCGCGCGGCCTCGGCAGCCCGAGCAGCTTGCTCCGCCACTCGCTGCGCCTCCGCTGCGGCGGTGGAGCAGTCCGGGCAGGCATGGCGCGTGAAGACCTCGCGGCCTTCAAACAGGAGCGGGGTGTAGGTGAAGGGTTCGCGGCAGACGGTGCAAATCGCCGTCCGGCTACCAGGCTGATGGGTGTCGTGTGTGGTTTCCATTTCGTTTCTCCTTCGTTTTGCCCTTCAACTCGAACAGCCCTTGCCAGCCGTTCCGAATCGAGGTGGCGAGAATCTCCGTCGCGGTCGGCTCGTCGAACTGCGCCAGCCAGTCGAGCTGCTCCTGAAACAGCGCCCGCCACTCCTTCACCTTGCGCCCTCCGCGCCGTTGCTTCATCCAGTCGCCCCACTTGCCGAGGAACGGGACCGTGTTCAGGTGCCCCGGAATCTTGAGGTCGGAGAGGTCGTCACCACCGCGCGCACCCGCGCGCGTCTCCTTAACAAGGATACCCTTCAAGGGAGAACCTTTGTCCCCCTCCGTTTCCGGTGGGTGGTTGGGCATCCGTTTCGCGTGGGTGTCCCCCGGTTTGAATACCTGCCCCTCCGTTTCGGGTGGGCATTCCTTTCGGGTAGGCTGACCACCGGGCGTGGGATTCAGCACCACGCGGAGGATGCTGGTCCTGCCTGTGCGGGCTTCCTTGGTGATGAAGCCGCGCACCAGTAGGGACCGCAGCGCTCTCTCGACTGTGTCGGGATGCAGATGGCACCCCTTGGCGATGTTGGGGACTGACTCCGTGCAATCACCACGCCGCGCGATGCGGCACAGAACTCGAAATTGCGCTGGGGAAAGGTCCGCGTCGTCTATCCAAGCGCCGATGAACAAGGCCGCGCGCGGGGAGTTGCGTTCGCCCGGCTTGCCTGCCGCTGCTGCATCGAGTAAATCCATCGGTGTCAGTGTTCTTGCCCGCCGTGGTGTCTCGCAAAGACCGGCGGGCATTTTATTTCACTCGGGCGCGGCCGGGTGGCCAGCCTGCGAGTCCGCCGCGCCCTGCTCGGCGTGCAAGCGGTCGAAGTAAGATTTCGCTGAAGCGAAGACCACCAGGCGGATGCCGCGCCGCGCGTTCCGTTTCTTGATGACCACGGATTTGACCGGCGGCTTGAAGCCGTTGCGCTCAGAGGGCAGGCAGAGTTCATTCCAGGCCGATCTGTTGAGCGAGAAGATCGGGTCCACCTCGCCACGTCCGCCGCGCGGCGGTGCCTTCGGCAGTCGGAATTGGAGAATTGGAAACCCGCAGGTCGCCGCTGGCGAGGTCGTGGGTGAGGGACTACTCGGGCCGGTTCCTCCGGCGGTGTGTTGCTGTCGCTGACTCATGTTGTCGAAGTTAGCGACAACACGGATGCGCTCAACAGGGAGGCTTCACGTAGTTACGGAGATTCTACTGGAGGGGCTAGGCTTTCGAGCGCCTGCTTGCAGTCCTTCACCAACTCATCCCAGCGAAGTGCTGCGTTTTCCGCCTTACCTTTGACCCGTGCCCGCTTTCCGAGATACGCGAACTCTTTGGATGCGAGAAGCCGCTCCCGGTCCATCCCAAGGAATGGCTCAATCCCGCGCGTCCACCAAACCTCCAGTGCTTTCGTGTCCTTGGACAATTTCGGAAATGCCTCTTCTTCCGCTCGCCATTGGGCCATCAAGAGGCACTTGGCTACCTTCAGCGTCGCCGCACTCTTCAGTCGGGCCTTCCCTCGTAGATTAACCCCGATACCTGCGGCCAGCTCTACCGAGCACTTGGTCTTGTCGAAGTCGTCCTTGTAGGCACTGGTGTAAGCTCGTAGCGACGGAAGGAAAAGCCGTTTGCGGCTCCAAGGCTTGAATCGCTCTGGTCCCTCCTGCGCTAGCTCGCGAAACTCCGCGCAGCATCCCACCAGTGCGTCAATGAGGTATTGCGTGGCGTCGTTGGGTTTACCCTTGGGCGAAGTGCGGATGGCTGCGAAGGCTCGCTTGGCAACGACCTCGACGAGGTAGGCGAGCGTCATACTGGCGATGCCTCTCTCTCGCTCACTTCTCTCCTGCGAGGCCGAAACTTCCAGCATCTTGTCGGCTGCCTTGATGACAATCTCTCGCAGCTCATCGGACGGCCAAGGTGACGAAGTGCCGTGCGGGACGAGGTCGAGCAACTCCAGGCAGTTTCTTCCTGCCAAGTCCGGCTCGTCATACTTCGCTTGGAGCTTCTTCAACTCGAAGTTTCGCCGACGAGATTCCTGAATCGCGTCCAGATGGCCGACACTCATGCCCAGCCTGCGCGCCTCCTTCTCGCGAGCCTTTTGTTCCCGGTCGAGGCGTGCCTGCCACTTTGCATCCCACCAATCCGGCACGGTTGGAACGGCAGCGACCAACGGCACCGCCTTCGAGCCGCCCTTCTTCCCCGGCTTGCTCCTGCCCCGCTTGTCTCCGCTCGCCTTCAAATGAACACCTCGGGGCTGACGTGGAACTTGGCCGCCAGCGTGCGGATGTGGCCCACGGTCAGGTTGCGGTCGCCGCGCAGAATCATCGCGCCGAGGTTCCGGCTGCCACCCAGCATCCGCGAGAGGTCCGCCGCGCTCTGGTCGTGCTCCTCCAGCAGATGGCGCAGCACCGCGCGCCCGCCGGCCTTGGGCAGCGCGCGGCGGTGGGCGCGGTCGTATTCGTCCACGAAATGCGCGAGGGCCTCCAGGTAGTCCTCCTGCTCGGCGTTCAGCGGAAAGCCCGCGAGAGATTCCATGATGGCCGCTGCCGCGCGGGCCTCGGCGTCCGTGTGCAAGGGGCGCGGCAGGTGGTGCTGGCAAAGCGCCGTGTAGGTGTCCGGCACGTCCTCGTAACGGGTGAAGCGCGGCGTGGCGCGGGTGGTGAGAGTTTTCATAGCTCGGTTTTCCAGTGCTCTTTGTCGTAGTCGGCGTGCGTCAGGAACCGCAGGGCGAAACACATCCGGCGGTTGTAATGCAGCGCGGCGATGAGGCGGTAGTGGTTGCCCCGCACGTTGAACACGGTGACGTTCCGGCGGCTCTTGACGGCCACCTGGTCGGCGTGCGGGAACACCCGGCGGAGCGCCGCGAAGTGCGGGAACTCGTTGCCCTCGATGAGCCGCTGCCAGACCGCGAGTGCCTCGGCGGCGTCGGGATACTTCTCCGCCCACTGCCGCAGGGTTGACGGTTTGATGAGCCGCATTGCACACGGAACGTATGCAGCCGGTGTTGCGGGTGTCAACGACGTTTGCCGATGTCCATGCCGGCGAGGTTTGCGCGAGCAGAGGGGAATGCTGCGGCGGGCGCGCTCTGCACGGGACTCGCACCCGTGTCCGCCGGCATTGCAGAGGCTTCTTCCTCATCGGGGCCGGTGATGACAGTTCCAGGCGCGGCTTCCGCAGCGAGGGCACCGTAGTCACGCGCCGCGCGAGAGGCAAGCCGCGCACGTCACAGGGAAAAAGAAAGTGGCTGGACTGCGATCAGGACTCTCACCTGATTCCACAGCGCCCGCCTGCTCCGTTGCCGGTGTCAGGCTGGTGGCAGCTTGTCCTGCCGCTTGGGTGCCCCTGAGGGCAGTGCCCGCCGAGTCAGTTCCGGGTCCAACCGTCGCCACATTAGGCGCGGGCGGGGCCGTCAGCAAGCCCGTGCTCGGCAGTCGAGAATTCCGTTGCCGACAGACAAGGCAGAGCGCATAAACCGCGTGGGGTTCCCATGCTTTCCACTCCGATTCATTCCGTGCGCCTCGCCCTCCTGCTCTTCGCCCTCCTGCTGCCGCTCACCGCCCAAGCCGCGACACTCAAGGCTTGGGGCCGCAGCGTGCAACTCGGCGTGCTGCGCGGCTACGACGCAAGTATGGGCTACTACGACGTGCTGACCACCACCACCGACACCATCGTCGGCAACGTCCCGCGCTACTTCTCGACCAACGGCTACTACTACACGAGCGGCGAGCTGATCCAGGACGGCACCAGCGGCTACTACGAAACAGAGTATCTGATATTCCGTGAGAGCACCGGGACGTTCATCGAGTGGGGGGCGTTCGCTTCGCTCAACTTTCCCACCACGGACAGCAACGGCAACCTCGTGCCAGACTGGGTGGAGCGGGATTTCCCGGCGAACTTCACCATCAGCGGCAATCGCTTCGTGGATTACCCCACCCCCCTTACTCAATCCGCCACCTTCACCGCCAACCGCGCGGCTGGTAGCCTCACCGGCACCTACAGCTTGGCCTTCGCCAGCGGCGTCACACTCACCGGCACACTCACCGTCAGCGCCAGCACTGGCACGCTCACCGCGAATCGCGCGGCAGGCACTGTGAACTTCACCTTCGGCAACGAGCTGGGCACCCGCACCGCCAGCGCCACCTTTACCGGACTGAACCACGACCAAGCCCGTGTTGGCACCTTCACCGCCACCATGCCGGGCCGCGCTGACATTACCAGCGCGTCGCCCCTGAACCTCTACCGCAGCGGCACCCGCTACCTTGGCGCGCTGAACATTACGGACGGCCTCACCGACACCCCTTGGCCCGACTTCCAAAGCTACATGGTGGAAATCACCGACACTGACGACGCGGATGGCGACGGCGTGCCCGATCTCTCCGACGCACTTCTGAGCGCTCCGGCCATCGTGCGGCAATCCACGCCGCGTTTCGACTTCCCGGTGACACCTGGCTACACCTACCGCCTGCGCGGCAGCACGGACTTGAAGACGTGGACCGACTACGCCACGCACACGGCGAGTGGCACCATCTGGCAATACACGCCCCCTGCCGGCAGCCGCGCCTTCCTGAAAATCGTCTCACCTTGAGGGAACCCCTTCGCCCGCCGCGAGAAAACGCGCGGGCGGGCCACCCGCGCGCGGCGCGGGGCCAATCCGTGGCTCGTGTCGAACATCAAGGCATCCGTCCGGCTGCCCGGCGTTCCACCGCCCTGCGCACCGCCTGAACCGCGCGGAGCTGCCAGCCGATGATGCGGCGCGCAGTGGCGGCTTTCCGCGCCCCGAGCTTCCCGCTCAGTTCATCGGCCTGCACCGCGCGCCATTTGTCCACCAGCGCAAGCTCCTTCCGGCGGAAGTCCCTCAATGGCGCAGGCGGCAGCGAATGTTTCTCGCGGCTTCTCACAACGCGCCTCGGCTGGGTAAAGCTTCAAACGGCAGGCACGCCAGGCGAATCATCGTCTCCTCCGGTGTCTCGATGCGAAATTCCACCGCCGCAGGCATCGGCATCCGGCCATCTCGCACGACTGCGGCGCAAGCGGCCTCCAAAACCAAGTTGGCAAAGAAGGTCCGTTCGGTTCGGGTGTCCCAGCGCAATACTTCAAGCGCTTCCTTCAACGCCACCTCGGCGGCCGGGGTCAAAGTGAGTGTTTGCCTCGGGCGGCGGGGCGTGGACGACTTCGGTGGCTGTGCGTTTGTGCTTTTCATGGTGTCAGTGACCCCGGACGCCGGACGGGCATCTGACACGGGCAGCACAAAGCGCCCATGCCCGGCCCGACGCCGGGGAAGTTTTTGTGTGGATGCGTGCTTTTCGAGCCGGTGTCAGACGGCTTCCCGCAGCACCCGCGCGGGAAAGAGAGGGTGCAAAGGGCGTGGGAGTTGTTATGCCACACCGTTATGCCGACGGGCATGGAAGCCGGCAAAACCGCAGAGAAATAGCGGATTTCTTTGGGAAAAGTGGAAGTGGTGGGCTGGCGGGGACTCGAACCCCGGACCAATGCCTTAAAAGGGCACTGCTCTACCAACTGAGCTACCAGCCCGACCTACCCGTTTCCGATACGTTCCGACATTTCACGTCCTTTGAGCGGACATTGCATCCAGGCGAATTATCCGCGCCCCGGAGGCATGAACTCACAAGGTCGGCTGAGACGCTCTCAGACCGCTGGCGGCACGCCGGGCCGAACTCGAGCCGCCTCGAAACATCGCGGATGTATTACGTTTCCGAGAAGCATGGGGGCAAGCAATTTCGTCGCTCCAGTCCCTCAGGCTGGCAGGAATTTGGGGATGGTTCCCTCTCTGAGCCTGTCTGAAAGCAAAAAGGGCAGGTTGTTGCCAACCTGCCCTGAACTCCGGAAGTGGATTGGTTTACTTCTTTTCCTCTTTCTTTCCCTTGGCGGGACGCGGCCCGATGTTGAGGCTCGTGGCCTCCATCTTGCCGTCGGCGGATGTCTTGTAGCCGCCGGAGACTTCCTCGCCCTCCTTGAGATCATCCAGCGTGGCGGGGTTGCCGCCCTTGGTGATCCGGGTGGAGGCGGTGATCTGAAGCACCCGGCCCTTTTCGCCGGAAAGCTTCACGGTTTTCGCGGCCTTGTCCACGGCAACGGCCTTGCCGGTGAACCCGCCGCCCTTGCTCTTCTCCGCACCCTTGTCGGATGCCTTGCCCTTTTCCTTACCCTTTTCCTTGTCCTGCGCGGACGACGCGGCCGGTGAGCCGATCAGGACGGCGGCGGCGATGGCTGAGATAACGAACGTTTTGATCCATGTCTTCATACAGTTTTCCTCCAGTTGTGAATGTTAACGCTATTGGGTTGAAACTCCCGGGTTCGGCGGAGTTCGTAGCAGGAACAAAGTCCGTCGCGCAACAGTTTTTTACGGTTTCCTGCGGGCGGGTTGACGCGATCCGGGAGACTAAGCGGGGCTGAGCGGCCATTGACAGGGCTGAGCGTGCGTTGCTAGGTTCCGCGCGCACTTGCGGCGGTTATGGCTACGCTACTCAACCAACCAGTGCTCGTTTTGAACCGTCTGTGGCAGGCAGTGAACATCTGCACCGCGCGGCGGGCGCTCTCGCTTCTCTTCCAGGGCCACGCCCAGGTCGTGCTGGGCGATCAGGACGGCGCGTTCCAGACGTATGACTTTTCGGAGTGGTCGGACTTCTCGCGCCGGGAACCGCACCCGGAATCGGTGCGCGGCATTTCGTTCCGTCTCCGTGTGCCGCGCGTCATCATGCTCGCGGTGTTCGACCGGCTGCCGCGCAAGGAAGTGAAGTTCACCCGCCACAACATCTTCGAGCGCGACAAGAACACCTGCCAATACTGCGGCCAGACGCTCGACCGGAAGGATCTCAACCTCGACCACGTCATCCCACGCGACCGCGGCGGCCCGACGACGTGGGAAAACATCGTGTGCTCGTGCGTGCCGTGCAACACCCGGAAGAGCAACCGCACGCCGTCGGAATGCAGGATGCACCTCATCCGCAAGCCCCGGAAGCCCAAGTGGCGGCCCTTCGTGCAGCTCAACTTTGGCGTGGAATACCACGACAGCTGGAAGCACTTCCTCGACATTGCCTACTGGAACGTGGAGCTGGGGGACTGAGCGGTGCGCGCGTGGGAGTTCGCAACCTCGCGGTGAGGGAGCATTCAGTAATCAGTGTTCAGTCTGCGGCTCTGATTCCCCGGCCTTCACTGAAAACTGACTGCTGAACACCGGCTACTTCCCCTTCGCCGACTGCATCAAGTCCCAGAACTTCGGATTG
This sequence comes from Limisphaerales bacterium, assembly GCA_041666725.1. Taxonomy (GTDB): domain Bacteria; phylum Verrucomicrobiota; class Verrucomicrobiia; order Limisphaerales; family SXTU01; genus SXTU01. Next base: position 323 of record JBAYGL010000164.1, on the reverse strand, counting down.
TCCTGCAACGCCTCGTCCTCGCCGGTGGGCAGGCCCTGGCGGTAGAGGAAGTCCTTCAGCGTGTTCTTGCTCAAAATCCGCTGCACCAGCACGCCCAGCTCGTGGCGCTCGAAGTAAATCCGGTAGTCGCCCACGCGGAAGCGGTGCAGCACATGGCCGTCGCGCTCCATCTTGCCGAACCGTTCCAGCTCCGTGCTGATCACTTCCTGCGGCAGCCCGCGGAACTCGCCGAGAATCTGGAGCTGCAGATCCTTCGGCATCTTGGACAGCTCGGCGGCCCCGGTCGGCGTGAAGATGATTTGAAACGGTCGCATGACGGGAGT
>JBAYGL010000163.1:0-10449 GCA_041666725.1 Limisphaerales bacterium | reverse complement strand
TCATGCGCGGGTTCAGCGAGCCGACGGGGTCCTGGAAAATCATCTGGAACCGCCGCCGTCGCTCGCGCAGCGCCGCGCCCTCGAGCGTGGTGATGTCCTCGCCCTCGAAGGTGACGCTGCCGGCCGTTGGCTCCAGCAGGCGGATGATGGCGCGGCCCAAGGTGGTCTTGCCGCAGCCGCTCTCGCCCACGAGCCCGACGGTCTCGCCCGGCGCGACGGTGAGGCTCACGTCATCCACGGCCTTCACCCACGCATTCACGCGGCTGAAGACCCCATGCTTGACCGGGAAGTGGACTTTGAGGTTTTTGACTTCGAGGAGGTTCACGTTGGTTTCCCGTTTGAATTCCAATAAGGACACCGCACCCACCGGCCCGGCTCGACTTCCACCAGCTCCGGTGCTTTCTGCGAGCAGTCGCTTTGCGCCTTGGGGCAGCGCGGGTGGAAGCGGCAGCCGCCGGGGAACTGGCCGAGGTTGGGCACGTTGCCGGGGATGGCCTGGAGGCGCTCGTGCTCGTGGCCGAGTTGCGGCACGGAGTTCATCAATGCCTGCGTGTAGGGGTGCAGCGGGCGCTGGAGCAGGGCGCGCGCGGGGGACAGCTCGACAATCTGCCCGGCATACATCACGGCCACGCGGTCGGCGATGTCGCCCACGATGCCGAGGTTGTGCGTGATGAGCAGGATGCTCATGCGCAGGCGCTGCTTGAGGTCGCGGAGCAGCTCGAGGATTTGCGCCTGGATGGTCACGTCCAGCGCGGTGGTCGGTTCGTCGGCCACGAGGAGCTTCGGTTCGCTCGCCAGCGCCATCGCAATCATGATGCGCTGCTGCATGCCGCCGGACATCTGGTGCGGGTAGTCGCGGATGCGCGATTCGGGCGCGGGGATGCCGACGAGTTTCAGCAGGCGGATGACCTCGTCGTCGGTGGCGAACTGCGGGCGGTGGAGCTTCAGCGATTCCTTGATCTGGTTGCCGACGCGGAAGACGGGGTTGAGCGAGGCGCTCGGTTCCTGGAAGACGTAGCTCACCACGCCGCCGCGGATGGAGCGCAGTTCGCGCTGGTCCATCTTCAGCACGTCGCGGCCGTTGAGGAGAATCTCGCCGCCGACGTAGCGCGCGGGCGGCGTGGGCACGAGGCGCGCGATGGAGAGGGCGGAAACGCTCTTGCCACAACCGCTCTCACCGACGAGGCAGAGCGTTTCGCCCTCGGCGATGGTGAAGGACACGCCGTCCACGGCACGCACGGCGTCCGGGCCGGTGCCGAATTCGAGCTGGAGGTTGCGGATGTCGAGGAGGGGCATGGGGTTCACCAAAGAGGCACAGAGGACACAGGGAGGAAGATAAAAAATGGTTTCATGCAGGCTCTGTGTTCTCTGTGTCTGTGGTTCGAGTAACTCAGCTGGTTTCCGCCGCGTTCGTAGCCTGTTCCCGGATGTGTTGAAAGCTTCAACTTGAGTTCGACCGGGCCCGAATCACTGCTTGATCCCGTGAGCGCGGGTTTGCAATGATTGGCCGTCGGAAGTGGGAACCCTTGGCTGGAGAAATACTCATCATGAAGAAAATGACCGCCGTTTTGGCCATCGGCTGCGCTGTGTTTTTTTGGCCGGCTTTTGCCGCGCCCGCCGCCAGCGCGGACCCGGGCCTTTGGAAGACGTATTGCGAGGATGTGAAGAAGGCGGCGGGGGAGGGCCGTTACGCTGAGGCGGAACAGTTCATGGGCATGGCGCTCGCGGTTGCGGAGCAGTTCGGCGAGGCTGATCCGCGGCTGGTGGAGACGCTGTTTCTTGCCGCCGGACTGGAACAGTTACGCAGGCGTTTTCCGGAGGCGGAGCCGCACTTGCGCCGTGCGCTGGCACTGCGTGAGGCGAAGCTGGGCACGAACCATCTCAGCGTGGCGGAGTGCGCGTTTCACCTTGGCGGCAACCTCACCGAACAGCGGAAGTTTGCGGAGGCGGAGCCGTTCTTGAAACGCGCCGAACACATCTGCAAGTGGAAGAACGGGGCCTATCATCCGACGGTCGGCACCTGCGAGGCGGCGCTGGCACGCAACTGCGCGCTGGCCGGGCGCTTCGACGAGGCGGACAAACTTTACACTGCCGCGCTCAAAATCCTCGGCACGAGGAACACCGCCACGCGGTTCCGGGGCGGGCCGGAGACCGTGGAGGAGCGGCTGTTCGTGCCCGACTACCGGCGCGTCATGCAAATCCGCATGGAGCAGGCGCAGACGCTTCACTCGGCGAAGAAATACAAGGATGCCGAGGCGGCGTTCAAGAAGCTGGTGAAGCTCATCGAGGACCGCGAGGGCCGGGAGAGCGTGCTGCTTGTGAACCCGCTCCTCGCCTTCGGGCTGCACTATGCCGATCTGAAAAACCATTCCGCCGCCGAGGGGCTTTTGCTTCAACGGCAGACGATCCTGACGAAGCACGTCGGCCCGAAGCATCCGGCGCACCTCGCCACGTTCGAGGCGCTGGAGCGTGTGTATCGCGGGCAGGGCAAGGAGGCCGAGGCCGACGTCTTTGCCCGGAAACTCGTCGAGGCGGGCGGGAAATCCGCCCCGGAGAAGTGATGCCGCGCGGCGGGGTTACTTCCGTTTCAGCAACTCGGCAGCCCTGGTCTGCGCGTCTTTCCAGCGGCGTTCCCAGTCGTCCCAGTGCGCCGCCCATTCGCCGCCTGTGAATTGCCTGCGCGCCTTGGGAAGCAGCGCGTTCAGGACGTCGAGGTCATGCTGGAGGCGCTTTTTCTCCTTCCAGCCAAGCCAGGTCTCGATGAGCACGAAGTGGTTCTCCGGAAAGTCCGGGGCCAGTTCGACGGCCTTGAGCAGGTGCTGCCGGGCCTTGGTTTTGCTGCCGATGCTGAGGGGCCAGCCGGGGGCGTCGCGGTAAAGGAGACCGAGACAACGATCCGGTCCGGCATGGTCGAGGCGGGGGTTCATGGCCCCGGCGAGGCCGAGGCTGTGTTCCAGTTCCTTCACGATTCCAAGGGCGTCGAGCCACTTGGTCCGGGCGAGCTGGCCGAGGTTCATGGCCAGGTAGTAGTGCCCCTCGGGCAGCGTGGGGGCCCGGATGATCAGCGGGCGGCAGACGGCGATGCCCTCCTCCCCCAACCGGGCGCGTTCCTCGTTCGAGGTGGCAAACTCAGCCCGCCAGAAGCAGGCGCGGCCCAGCTCCCAGGCGGCGGTGACGGCGGTGGTGTCGGCCTGAAATTGCTTCCGCGCCCCGACGAGCTGGCGCTGGGCGGACTCGGCGAACTCCTGGGAGAACGAGGCGAGCGGGATTTCAGGCTGTTTCTTCGGGGCCGGCGCGCCGGGCGCGGCCAGGGCCAGCAATCCCAGCAGCATTACGACCATCCCGACCCCCCTGTGCAGGGGGGTGGAATTAAGCGTTGCGCAGTTCTTGGATCGCTTCATATAGTGCTGCAATGCGTTTTAGTTGGAAACGTCCACTGTTGGCAATCCTCCCCGCGCTCGCGCTCGGGGCGGCGGGCTGTGGTGGCTTCCGCTCTTCGCCGTCGGTGTCGCCCGCAACATTCCTGCTGCCGGGCATCCCGAGGCTGATCCAAGCGGCCCCGGCTTCGGCCGGCGACCGTGTGGATTCGGCCCAACCCGTGGTGCCGCAGGCAGTCTCAGTTCAATAACCCTATGCGATTCCCCCTCGCGCTGACGGTCAAGATCGCCCGTCACATCGTCAAACATAAGCTCATCAAGCGGACGCCGAAGTTCGCGATGGTGCTCCAGCTCGAGCCGCTGCACACGTGCAATCTCACCTGCACCGGCTGCGGGCGCATCCGCGAGTATTCCACGTCCCTCAAGGACATGGTTCCGCTGGAGCAGTGCCTGGCCGCCGCGCAGGATTGCGACGCGCCGATGGTGTCCATCTGCGGCGGCGAACCGCTGATCTACCCGAAGATCGAGGAGCTGGTCGCCGGCCTGCGCGGCCAGGGCCGCATCATCTACATCTGCACCAACGGCGTCTTCATGAGGAAGAAGATGCGGGACTACATGGCCACGGTCTTCTCGCCGGAGATGGAGCCGAAGCTCCAGCGGCTCGTTGACGAGAAGCTCGTCACCGAGAAGGAAGCCGAGGCCATCCGCAACGCCGATGCCGCCGCGAAGGCGAAGGTCGTCATCAAGCCCAGCAAGTGGATGTATTGGAACGTCCACGTGGACGGGCTCGAATTCACGCACGATCTCATCGTTGAGCGCGAGGGCGTGTTCAAGGAATGCGTCGCCGCCATCAGGATGGCCAAGATCCTCGGCTACCAGTGCGCGACGAACACGACCGTTTACCGCGAGACCGACGTGCAGGAAATCGAGGACATGTTCAAGTTCCTCTCCTCGCTCGACGTGGACGGCCACACGATTTCGCCCGGCTACGATTACGACGCCGCCAAGAAGGACATGGTCAAGCGCCTCGGCAAAGACCCGAAGGAGTTCTTCCTCACGCGCGACATGACCCGGAAGAAGTTCGCCAAGATCGAGGAATGGGGCCGGCTCTACACCATCTTCGGCACGCCGGTTTACCAGGAATTCCTCGCCGGCAAGCGCGAGCTGACCTGCACCGCCTGGGCCATCCCCACTTACAATGTGAAGGGCTGGAAGGCGCCGTGCTACCTGATGACCGACGGCCATCATCCCACCTACGCCGAGATGCTTGGCACGGTGAAGTGGGAGAATTACGGCGTCGTGGACGGCGTCGCCCGCGATTCCCGCTGCGAGCATTGCATGGTCCACTGCGGCTACGACCCGAGCGGCGCGTTGAGCAACAAGCCGCGCGACAACTGGATCAACATGAAATACAACTTCGGCTCCAAGCCGAAGCCGTATCCCGCCAGCGCCGATCTGGAAAAGCGCGCCTACAACGGCGCGACCATCGGCAAGGGCCACCTCGCCGAGGCCAAGGCCGCCATCAACCCCGCCGCCAATGCGCGCGGTGCCTTCTCCCGCAAGGAAGAGGAGCACGCTCACGCCCCGGCAGCCGGCGGCGGTTGCGGTTCCGGCGACACCTCCCAGCGCGACGACCTGCTGGCGAAGATCAAGGCCAACGGCTCGGTGACGGCGAAGACGGAGTAAGAGGGCCATGTCCAGCGCAGCTTCAGGCGAACTGAAGGAGGCTGCGGTTGCCTATCACACGGCGACCGCGTTTCCGACGCTGCATAACCCGCGTTATCCTATCAGCCGGGTTGCCTTTCGATTGGAGCCTTACCTCCGAGCCATCGTCGAGAAGACTCACCCGGACCGCATCATTCTCTTCGGCAGTCACGCTTACGGCACGCCTACGGAGCACAGTGATTTCGACCTGCTGGTGATCCGGAGGGGCATTGCATCGTCGAAGGAAAGCAATCTGGAGATTCGCCGTGCCTTTTGGGACGTCGCCGCGCCGCCCGAGTCATTCACACTTCTCTCGCAAACGCCGGAAGGGTTGGAGCAGAAGCTCCGCTCCGGCAGCTTCATTTACCGCGAAATCATGGACAAGGGGGTTGAGGTCTATGCTGCATAGGCCGACGGATGACCAGAACCCGGCCGACTGGTTTGCCTTCGCGGAAGAGCGGATCCGGGGTGCCGATGTTTTGCGCAAGAGCGAAGGCGTCACATCGCTGGGCATTGAAGCGCTCCAAGAGGCCGCCGAGCGCTACTTGAAAGGGTTTCTCGTGGCGAAGGGTTGGCCGCTCGTGAAGACGCACGACTTGGAACGGCTCGTCAAAGAGGCGACGCAGTTCGACAACCGTTTCGCCAGCTTTCAAACTTTCGCCATCGAACTGACTGAGGATTTTTTCGACCAGCACTATCCCGGTGGCGACATGACCTCCGTCGGCGAGAACTACGACACCCATCGCCAACAAGCCGGGGAGATGATTGAACTCATCCAGCAAAGCCTCCCGCAGTTCTTCCCCAAGCCGCCGACCACCTGACTTTCTGAACACTGAACACTTTCCAAAATGAGCGCACTCTTCCTCTCCCCTCCGTCCTTCGACGGCTTCGACGGCGGTGCCGGCGCGCGCTATCAGGCGCGGCGCGAGGTCACGAGTTATTGGTATCCGACCTGGCTCGCGCAGCCCGCCGCCCTCGTGTCCGGCTCCCGGCTCCTCGACTGCCCGCCGCACAACATTGATGTCGCGCAGTGCCTCGCCATCGCGAAGGACTTCGACCACGTCATCATCAACACCTCCACGCCGTCGCTGAAGAACGACTGCAAGGTCGCCGAGGCGATAAAGCAGCAGAAGCCCGCCACCAAGATCGGCTTCGTCGGCGCGCACGCCATGGTGCTGCCCACCGAGACGCTCAAGGCCTCGTGGGCCATTGACTGGGTCGCGCGCAAGGAGTTCGACTTCACCTGCAAGGAAGTCGCCGAGGGCCGCGAGCTTTCGACCATCAAGGGCCTCTCCTACAAGGACGGCGAAGGGAAGATCAAACACAACCCCGAGCGCGAGATGATTGCCGACATGGACTCGCTCCCGTGGGTCGCCGACGTTTACAAGCGCGACCTGGAGATCGAGAAATATTTCATCGGCTACCTCCAGCATCCCTACGTTTCGATGTATACGGGCCGCGGCTGCCCGGCGCAGTGCACCTTCTGCCTCTGGCCGCAGACCATCGGCGGGCACAAGTATCGCGTCCGCAGCGCGCAGAACGTCGCCGACGAAATGGCCTACATGAAGAAAATCTTCCCGCAGGTCCGGGAATTTTTCTTTGATGACGACACCTTCACCGCGAACCTCCCGCGCGCCCGCGAGATTGCGAAGAAGCTCGGCCCGCTCGGTGTGGATTGGAGCTGCAACAGCCGCGCGAACCTCGACTACGACACCATCAAGAGTTTCAAGGACAACGGCCTGCGCCTCTTCCTCGTCGGCTACGAGAGCGGCAACGACGAGACCCTCACGCGCATCAAGAAGGGCGTCACCACCGACGAGATGCGCCGGTTCACCAAGGACTGCCACAAGGCCGGCGTCGTCATCCACGGCACCTTCATCCTGGGCCTGCCCGTCGAGACGAAGGAAACCATCGAGCAGACCATCCGCTTCGCACAGGAGCTGGACGTCTTCAGCCTGCAAGTCTCGCTCGCCGCGCCATATCCCGGCACCGAGCTCTATGAGCAGGCCAAGCTCAACGGCTGGTTCGTGAAGAAGGACAAGACCGATCTCATCGAGGGCGACGGCCTCCAGCAGTCCACGCTCGAATACCCCGGCCTCTCGAAGGAGCAAATTTTCGAGGACGTGGAGCGCTTCTATCGCAGCTACTACCTGCGCCCGAAACCGATTCTCCGCATCATCAAGACCATGCTGGAGGACAAGGACGTTTGCGTCCGCCGCCTGCGCGAGGGCTACGAGTTCTTCAAGAGCATGGCCGACCGCCGCAACGACCTTGCTGCAGCAAAAGCGGCGGCCTGACGCACGGGTGGGAACGTTCTTGAGTTAACCCCGAATTCCGAAGGGTTGCCCGCGAAACACGCCCGACCTCTTCCGTTTTGTGTCTGCGCCGTGTTTCACCGGCTCTGCCGCCACTTGTCCAGGGCCACCGCCGCGATGATGAGGCCGCCGATGATGATTTCCTGCATGTAGCTCGGCCAGTCCATATATTGGCTGCCGGTGCGCAGGACGGCCATCGTCAGGGCGCCGATCATCGCGCCGAGAATGCTTCCCGTTCCACCGCTCAGGCTTGCGCCGCCGATGACCACCGCCGCGATCACGTCGAGCTCCAGGCCGACGGCGGAGGTTGGGTCGCCCTGCTGGAGCCGGCTCAACATCATCACCCCTGCGAGGCCGAAGAGCATTCCGGCCAGCGAGTAAATTGCCAGCTTCGTCGCGCGCACGCGGATGCCGCAGAGCCGCGCCGTGGCTTCGTTTGAGCCGATGGCGAAGATGTGCCGGCCAAAGACCGTCTGCCGCATCACCACCGCCATCACCACCGCGAGCGCGACGGCCACCCACACGCCCGGCGGCGGCAACGCGCCCAGCGGATCGGGATCGGTCATCAGCACGCCGATGCCGGACTCCTTGAAGTTCACGGTCTGGTTGCCGGCGAGCCACTTCGCCACGCCGCGCGCCGCGCCGAGCATCCCGAGCGTCACGATGAACGGCGTGAGCCGGAGCGCTGCGGTCAGCGCGCCGTTGAGCGCGCCCACGAGTGCTCCGCCCGCGAGGCACGCCGCCAGCACGCCGGGCAGGCCGCGCCCTTCTGGATCAGCAGCGCACCCACCACCGTGGACAGCGCGACGACCGAGCCCACGCTCAGGTCAATCCCCGCGCTCACGATGATCATCGTCATGCCCAGTGACGCGAGGGACACCACGACGGTCTGCGTGAGCACGGTCTTGAACGTGGCGAACGAGAGGAACGCCTTCAGCCCGTCATACGTGGACTCGCGCGCGGCCTGGGTGAAGCCGGAGAAGCCCCTCAAGTTCGCAGACTGCATCTGCTCCGCCGCGTCCTTCCACGCGAGAAGGGCGATGAAGAGCGCGACGACCGCTGCGAGGATGAGCGCGGGGCCGAAGGTGTTCAGCAGGCGGGCCAGTTTGCGCGGACTGGAGGAGGGCTCAGGCATTTGAAAAATTGAAAAATGACAATTGCAAATCTGGCATTTCAAATTGGGGACAGTGCCGGACGGCGTGCGTTGCGAGCGGTAAGCAGAGACTTGGCGAGAATGCGGGCGAGCTGCTCGGCTTCGTCCAGCACTGGCGCAATGCGCGGTTCGGGCATCAGGCCGGCAATGACAATAAACCGCAGCCAGCCGCGTGTTTCCTTCATTTCCTTGAGTGCAATGGCCAGCTTGTGAATGAAGTCGGCCTTGCTCTCTGCCGCACTGCCCTCGTCGTAGTTCGGCGCGGATGAAGTGCCGCTTCGAACAAGTTGCCCGGCGACGTGTCGGCCAACACGCGTCTCAGGCAGGGCGTCCACGATCTTCGCGACGCGTGCCGCAAACTGCCAAAGCCGGTCCGAAAGTTCTTGTGGAGTCATAAATTCTAGCTCGTCGGGAACTCTGCCGGCCAATTTACAATGCCAGATTTGCAATTGTCATTTTTCAATTCCGTTCACATCTCCCTGTCCGATCGCCGCCGCGATGATTTCATGTTCCGTCCAGTCTGTCGCGGGGCGGCTCGCGGCCAGTTCGCCGCGGCACATCACGCCGATGGTGTCGCACACGCCGAGCAGCTCGGGCAGGTAGCTGCTGATGAAGAGAACGGCCTTGCCCTGTGCGGCGAGCTCGCCGATGAGCCGGTAAATGTGCGCCTTGCTGCCCACGTCAATGCCGCGCGTCGGCTCGTCGAGCAGGAGGATGCGGGCGTCGTGGTGAAGCAGGCGGCCCAGCGCGATCTTCTGCTGGTTGCCGCCGGAGAGTTCGCCGACGGGCTGCGCGGGACCACGCGCGCGGACGTCAAGGCGCTGCATCCAGTCGCGCGTGGCGTCGTGCTGGCGTCGCTCGGAGATGAGGCCGAGGCGCGCGAACGGGCCGAGGTGCGTGGCGGTGAGATTGTCGGCGAGCGAACGGTTGAGCATGAGGCCCTCCTCCTTGCGGTTCTCGCTGAGCAGGCCAAGGCCGGCACGGAGGCTGTCACGCGGGCTCCGCGCAGGAGCCGACGTGAGGAGTCTCTGGTTGGATTGCCGATTCGAGAACGGAGCCTCCTCACCTCGGCTGCCACAAACGAACACTTCTCCATCCACGAGTTCATCGAGGCCGAAGACGGCACGGGCGGTCTCCGTGCGCCCGGCACCGATGAGGCCGGCAAGGCCGAGGATTTCTCCGGCGCGCAACGTGAGGCTCACGCGGCGCGGCTTGGTGCGTCCGGCGAGTTCCTTCAGCTCCAGCACGGGCGCGCCCAGCGCGTGCGGCGTCCGCGGGTAAATGTCTTTCATCTCACGGCCCACCATCAGTCGGATGATGTCCTCGACGCGTGCGGTGGACATGCCACCGGTGCCGACGGTTTCGCCGTCGCGGAGGACGGTGTAGCGCTGGCAGACGCGCTGGCATTCCTCGAGGAAGTGGCTGATGTAAATCACGCTCACGCCGCGCGCCCGGAGCCGCTCGATGACGCGGAAGAGATTCTCCGTGTCCACCTGCGTGAGGCTGCTCGTCGGCTCGTCCATGATGAGGACCTTCGGCTCGCGGACGAGCGCGCGGGCGATCTCGACAAGCTGCTGTTGTGCGATGGGCAGCGTGTTCACCGGCGCGTCGAGCGGGAGGTCGGCGTGGTGAAGTTCCTCCAGCGCACGGCGGGCGAGGTCGCGGCGTTTGAGGCGGTCCAGCCAGCCGAAGCGGGCCGGCTCCTCACCGAGCAGGATGTTCTCCTCCACGCTCATGTGCGGCGCGAGGTTCAGCTCCTGGTAAATCATCGCGATGCCGGACTCGCGGGCGTGCAGCGGGTTCGCGGGGCGGAAGGGCTGGCCGTCCAGCGTGATGCTCCCGGCGTCGGGCTGATACGCGCCGGCGAGGACTTTCATCAAGGTGCTCTTGCCCGCGCCGT
>JBAYGL010000162.1:0-10471 GCA_041666725.1 Limisphaerales bacterium | reverse complement strand
GTTCACTTCGAGTATGACCGGGCCATCGTGAAGGCCAGCGAGGTGGGCAAGCTCAAGCCCGTCATCGCCGCGCTGAAGGCCTCGCCCCAGAACATGCTCCTCATCGAAGGCCATTGCGACGAGCGCGGCACGGAGGAATACAACCGCTCGCTGGGCGAACGCCGCGCACAGGCCGTCCGCACCCATCTGGTCAAGGGCGGCATCTCTCCCGACCGCCTGCGCACCCTCAGCTACGGCGAGGACAAGCCGGCGGAACTCGGCCACACCGAGGCCGCGTGGGCCAAGAACCGCCGGGGCGAGCTGGTGCTCCTCAAGCCCAGGAACTGAACAGGCACGGGCGGTCCACGCCACCGGCTGAATAACCCGTCGGGCGGGATTGTCTCTTTACTTGCCCGTTGTCGAGGGCTAGTTTCCGAACAACAAAAGGCTTTCTATGAACGCATGTTTCGCAATGTTGGGTTTGAGCGGCGGTGAGTTGATCCTCATCGCGGTCGTCGCCTTGGTGCTCTTTGGCGCGAACAAGATCCCGACTTTCATGAAGGGCCTGGGCCAGGGCATCAAGGAATTCAAGAAGGCGTCCGGTGATGTCCAGAACGAGCTGGAGCGCGCCATGCATGAGGAGCCGCCCCGCCGCCCCTCCCCGCCGCCCGCCGCAGCGCAACCCGCGCCCACGGCCCCGGCTCAATCAGCTCCCGCGCCGAAGGCCTGACGCGTTCCCCGGGTTTGAGCCATGGCCCATCCCGACGAGGCGCGTCCTTCTTCCCCAGAGCAGGATTCGGTGAAGCCCGGTTCGGGCGCTCCTGAGCCATCCCCTGCTGTCACTCCGGGTTCTTCCGCCGCTCATCCTGTTCCGGCCAGTTCACCTCCGGCCACGGCTCCGATCTCAGAAGTGAAACCGGCGGAGGCCATTGCGCCCGTCGTTGCTCCGTCGGCTCCCGAGGGAACGGTGGCGATGACCGATCCCACGGCGATCCCGGCCGATCCCTCGCACGAGGAACCGCGCTCGGAATATCATCCCCAGGACGTCCATCAGGACGACCCCGCCTATCACGACCATCACCACGGGCCGGGCGAGGACCCCTACCACCACGAATACCAATACGACGAGAATTACAACCATCACAGCCAGGGCGAGGGGGATGCCCACGGCGGCGTCAGTTCGGCGCTGACCACCACCGATGCCGGGGGCGGCGGTGACGACACGATTGACCCCCTGTTCGACGACAAGCCGGGCGAAGGCGGGCCGGTGAAGCCCTTTCTCGAACACCTCGAGGATCTCCGCTGGGTCATCATCAAGATAACGATCGCCACGCTCGTGGGCATGACCATCTGCCTGTTTGCGGCGAACGCGGTCGTCGCGCTGCTCAAGTGGCCGTTGGAGCGGGCGGCGCACCTTTACCCGGATTCTCGGCAGCACATCTCGGTGATGCTGGGCCCCAAGGAAGTGCTCAACTTCAAGCTCGCGACCAACAACCTGCCCGCCTGGCCCATCGCCACGAACCGGTTCGTGGAGCTGGAGCTGGTGCCCATGCAGATCGGCACGAACCAAATTCTGACCGTGCGCGTGCGCTCCACGGGCGAGGAGGTCCCGTCGGACAAGGCCAAGCCGCTCATCTACCAAAACCCCGCCGAGCCGTTCGTCAACTCGCTGCACATCGCCTTCTTCGGCGGGCTGCTCCTGGCGGCTCCGCTCGTCACCTACTTCCTCGTCACCTTCCTCCTGCCCGCGTTGAAGGCGAAGGAACGCAAGTATTTCCTCAAGGCGATGCTGCCGGCGGCGATGCTCTTCGCCGCCGGGGTGTGCCTGTGCTACTTCCTCATTCTGCCGCTGGCGCTGAGGGCGGCGGACCAATACTCGCAGTGGATGGGCGTGGAGATGCCCTTCTGGAAGGCGAGCGAATACTTCGGCTTCTGCATCAAGTTCATGCTCGGCATGGGCGCGGGCTTCGAGATGCCCGTCATCCTCCTGGCGCTGGTGAAGATCGGCCTGCTGGACTACGCGAAGCTCGCCGGCTTCCGACGCTACATGATCCTGATCAACCTGATCCTCGGCGCGCTGCTGACCACGCCCGAGGTGCTGACCCAGGTGGCGATGTTTGTCCCGCTCCAGTTCCTCTACGAGCTGACCATCTGGATCGCGTGGTATTGGGAGCAGCCGGATCGCACCCATGCCCGCCGCCGCGCCGCGATGGTCATCGCCGCCTTCGTGCTGGGCATCGTCCTGTGCTATCTGGCCTATCGCTACGGCTGGCCGTGGCTGAAGGACTGGCGTGCGCAGCAGGCCGGCGGGCTGGCACCGTGATGGACACAACATGCCTGTCGCGCTGCGTGCGGCGTCGCAAAGGGGCGGCTGTGGTCTGCGGGATGAGCCGGTGAGGTGTCTCCAGCGCCTGAAAACCTCCCGGAGAGACTGGCTGTCCGGCATGGATTCGAACCATGACAAAGGCCTCCAAAGAGCCTTGTGCTACCATTACACCACCGGACAAGTCGCGGCGCGAACGTAGCGAACGGATGGGGGCCCGCAAAGGGTTTTTTTGGCCGCGGCGACGCACTTCCCCCTTTCAATCCGGGGGGCGGAAACTACTGTCGCCCCTGTTGGGCTGGCCGCCGCCAGCCGTGTTTTCCTGACATATCCCACACCGCCTATGCGCCGCACCAAAATCATCGCCACGCTTGGCCCTGCCACAAGTTCCCCGGAAATTCTCGGCCAGCTCATGGACGCCGGCATGAACATCGCCCGGCTCAACATGTCGCATGCGCCGCACGAGTGGGTGCGCGCCACCGTGAAGCACCTCCGCGCCGCCGCCGAGGCCCGCAAGCGCTCCATCGGCATCCTCATGGACACCCAGGGGCCGGCCATCCGCACCGGCGACCTTCCCGTGCCGCTCGACCTTCAGCCCGGCCAGAAGTTCATGCTCACCGTGCGCGGCGAGAAGAGCGAGGAGGAGCATTCCGTGGACGTGAACTACGAGCACTTCGTCAGCGACATCAGCGTCGGTGACGTGGTGCTGTTCGACAACGGTGCCATCCACATGAAGGTGCTGGCCAAGCACCACAACAAGGTCGAGTGCGAGGTGCTCACGCCCGGCAAGCTCGGCAGCCGCCGCCACATCAACCTCCCCGGCGTCAAGGTCAGCCTCCCCGCGCTCACGGCGAAGGACATCGCCGACGTGGCGCTCGGCCTCGAACTCGGCGTGGACTACATCGCCCTCTCCTTCGTGCGTGAGGCGAAGGACATCATGCAACTGCGCGCGCTCACGCAGGGTTCCAAGCACCGTCCGCAGCTCATCGCCAAGATCGAGGACCAGTCGGCCGTGAAGAACATTGACGAGATCATCACCGAGGCGGACGGCATCATGGTGGCGCGCGGCGACCTCGGCATCGAGGTGCCCTACGAGGAGTTGCCCATCATCCAGCGCAAGGTCGTCAAGATCTGCCTGCGCGTCGGCAAGCCTGTCATCGTCGCCACGCACATGCTCGAAAGCATGATCGAAAACCCCATGCCCACGCGCGCGGAGATCACCGACGTGGCCAACGCCGTCTTTGAGCAGACCGACGCCATCATGCTTTCCGGTGAAACCACCGTGGGCAAATATCCGGTGAAATGCATCGAAGTCTTCGACCGAATCGCCCGCCGCATCGAGCGCAGCGGCAACGCCGGCTATCACGAGCGCGCCGAGCTGACCAGCCCGCGCCAGAAGCTCGTCAAGAGTGCCGTCGTCATGGCCGACCAGCTTCGCGCCGAGGCCATCATTGTCTTCACGCGGCGCGGCAACATGGCCCGCTGGACCTCCTGGCTGCGCCCGCGCTTCTCGCCCATCTATGCCGTGTGCGAGACCTGGCCGCTCGCCGACTCGCTCGCGCTGAACTGGGGCGTCACGCCGGTGGTGTTCCCCTTCGACTACAATAACCCGGAGAAGAACATTGATGTCGCGCTCGCCCGCATGAAGGAGGACGGCATCCTCCATCGCGGCCACACCGTCGTCATCATCAGTGCCATGTCCAGCGGCGCGCAGATCGTGGATGCGGTGCAGATGCGGGTGTTGGACTGAGTAAACAGATGGAGCAGGATCAAGATCAGGATCAGGAGCACGAAGCTCCTCCTGCTCGTAATCCTGATCCTAATCCCGCTCCCTCCCTTGAGCCTCAGACGCAAACTCTCCGGCGGCATGCTGGCCTTCATCGGCTTCATGCTCTCGCCGCTGTCGTGGTGGAACGATCTGTTCGTGAATGTTCCGCTGGCACTGGCGTTCGCGTGGGGCGTCAGCTGGTTCTGGCCGGAGGTGTTCGGCGCAAGCTTCGTCGTCGGCTACTGGCTGACCAACGTCCTCGGACTCGTCCTGATGCAGAAGGGCGCCCAGCAGGCCGTGTCCGGTCAGCCCAGGCCCTACACCCGCCGGCAGCTCGTCACCGACATCGGCATTTCGCTGGCCTACACCCTCCTCATTGTCGTGCTCATCAAGTTCGGCGTGCTCAAGCCGCTGCCGGACTATCTGCCGCAGTCTTCCCCGTAATCGAAGGCTCCGGCCGGTGCCATGGCACTCGCAGCGAAAAGTTGCGACCGCAACTTGCCGGAAGCGCGCACATGCAGCAGCTTCACACCATGAAAGACACCGCAACGGTGAGCTGCCCGTTCTGCGGGCAGAGCATGGAGCTGGTTCTGGACACCGGCATCGCCTCGCAGCGCTTCATCAACGAATGCGAGGTTTGCTGCCGCCCGTTTGAAGTCGTCGCCGAGAGCGAATCGGGCGAGGTGCTGTCAGTGACCACCTCGGGAAACTGACTCCGCCAAGGGGCGCCGGTTGAACGCGAACCTTCCCGCGCTCATCAAGGCGCGGAGCAGTTCCTGCGGAATGGTCCCACGCGTTTGGCTTGCGATGCGGGCCGCGCCGCGCTGAAACTCGTCCCTGCATGGCCACGCACTACATCGGCATTGACCTCGGCGCGGAGAGCGGGCGCGTGATGCTCGGATCGCTGGCGGGCGGGCGGCTCACGCTGGAGGAGATCCACCGGTTTGCGAACACGCCGATCCGCAATGGCAGCGCGTGGCACTGGAACGTGCCGGCGCTTTGGGCCGGCATCAGGGAGGGCTTGTGTCAGGTAGCGCGGCGCAATCTCCTGGTCGCAAGCGTCAGCGTCGATTCGTGGGGCCTCGACTGCGTGCTGCTCGACGCGCATGGCGAAGTCATCCCGCCGGTCTTTCACTATCGTGATCCGCGCACGGAACGCGGCGTGAAGACGCTGTTCGGGAAGGTGCCGTGGAAAACGGTCTTCGCCGAGACGGGCATCCAGTTCATGCCCATCAACCAGCTTTACCACCTCGCCGCCGAGTCACCGGAGCGGCTCGCCCGTGCGGCGCAAATCGTCCCCATCGGCGATGCCTTCAACTGCTTCCTCAGCGGCGTCGCCCGCGCGGAGGTCTCGATGGCCAGCACCACCCAGCTCTACAACCCGCGCACACGCACCTGGTCCCGGACGCTGCTGGACGCGCTCGGCCTCAAGCCGGAGAAATTCCCGCCGCTCGTCGAACCGGGCACAAGGCTCGGGCATTTGAAACCGCAGGTCGCCGCCGAGACGGGCTTGAGCGCGGACGTGGAAGTGATCGCCACCTGCACCCATGACACGGGCGCGGCGGTGGCCGGCGTGCCCGTCGGAAAGCAGCAGCCGGACACCGGCATCGCGAACTGGGCCTACCTGAGTTCGGGCACCTGGTCGCTGATCGGTTTGGAACTCAGCAATCCCGTTCTCACCGACCGCTGCCGCGAACTGAACTTCACGAACGAGATCGGCTTCGGCAACTCGGTGCGGCTGCTCAAGAACATCGTCGGCCTCTGGCTCGTGCAGGAATGCCGGCGCGAATGGGAGCGCGCGGGCGGGGATTTCGATTACGCCACGCTCACCCGACTCGCCGCGGAGTCCGCGCCGTTCCGCTCGCTCATCAACCCCGCGGACCCCCGGTTCCTCGCTCCGGACGCGATGCCGGAGCGCATCGCCGCCGCGTGTCGCGAGACCGGCCAGCCCGTGCCGGAAACCCCGGGCCAGTTCATCCGCTGCGCGCTTGAGAGTCTCGCGCTCGAATACCGCCGCACGCTCAGACAGGCCGAGGAGCTGGCGGGTGCCAGGGTGGAACGGCTCCACATCGTCGGCGGCGGCAGTAAAAACGAGTTGCTGAACCAGTTCGCCGCGAACGCCTGCGGCATCCCCGTCATCGCCGGTCCGGCCGAGGCCACGGTCATCGGCAACATCCTCGTGCAAGCCATCGCTCTGGGGCACCTGCCTTCGCTGGCGGCCGGACGCGAAGTCGTGGGCGCATCGTTTGAGACCGTCCGGTTTGAACCGCGCGATGCCGGGCAATGGTCAGCCGGGGCGGAACGCTTTTCGCAACTGGCAGGGTGAGAGGAGAGCGGCAGCTTGACGCTGCTCTCGCCTGACTTCCTGTGAGGCCTTTTCAAATCCAGGCAAGGCACTCAATCCCCGGGGAGGCCTTGGGAGGGCGTCGTCCCGCCTACTTGAACTCCAGCCCGATGTTCGCCTTCTCCAAAGTGGTTCCCTCGCTCTTGGACAAGGTGGAGAGCGCCTTGTTGTAGTCCGCGAGGGCACGGATTTCAGCGGAGCGGGCGGCGGTGAGGTCGCGTTGGAGCTGAAGCACGAAGAAGCTCGTGCTCTTGCCGTTCTCGAGCTTCTTCTGCTCGGCATCGAGGGCGGCCTCGGCGTAGAGGCGGGCCTGCCGGGTGGCATCGATCTTGTCGTAGGCCGCCTGCGCCTGTTTCACCGAGTTGTCGATTTCCACGATGACGCTCTGCTCAAGCTGCTTGAACTGGAGCAGCAGCATCTCCTTCGTCACCTTGCCGGCCTTGTAGTTGTTCTTCGCCGTCGTGTTGCTCAACGGGAAACTCAGCACGAGGCCGTAGGAGTAAAACTGGTTGTCGCCCCGCTGGATGCCGTTGAGGCCCCCGGGCAGCGTCTGGCCGAGGCCGTTGTGCCCGTAGGTGAGCGTGAGGTCCAGCGACGGGAAGAGCTGGTTGTAATTGTAGCGGAGCACGATGTTCTGTTTCTCGATGGATTCCTTTGAAGACTGGAGGTCCGGACGCAGGGACATGCCGTGTCGCCAGCTGTCCTGCACGTTCAACGACTGGGGAACGGCCACCAACCTGTCCGCTGGCTCCAGGGGCAGCGTCGCCCAGGAACCGAAATCATCTCCCAACAGTGCCTTCAACGCGTTCACTTGCAGGTCGAGATCGCGCCGCGCGGAGAGCAGGTCGGAGCGCCGGGCGGCGACCTGGGATTCCGACTGTTTCTCGTCCAGCGGGGCCAGCGCGCCGACCTCGACGCGGCGTTTGTTGTCCGCGAGGAGTTTCTCGGCGAGTCCCAGCGAGGCTTCCTGCACCCGCACGTTGTCACGTGCGAAGATCAGCTCGTAATACGCCTGCTGCACGCTGGTCACGGTGGTCATCACCTGCGTGCGCAAGGCCAGCTCGTCGATCTTCAGCGTGCGCCTGTTCACCTGGATCGTCTGGCGCGTCGCATCAATCCACGAGTTCTTCAGCAGGGGCTGGGTGAGGCTGATGCCCGCGTCGGTCGAGTAGTTGTAGCTGGTGTAGGAAGAGCCGCTGCGGCGAACCATGTCGCCGTTGAGCGTGGCCCGGCCTCCGGTTCCAAACTGCTGGGTGAGGCTGGGGCCGTAGCTTTCGGTGAAGCTGTCGCTGCTTCTGCCAAAGAGCGCGCTGTTCGGGTCGGGCGAGCCGGGCGACGAGTTGAAACGGTGGGTGGCGTTGACGTTGACCGTGAGATCGTAGTAGCCGCGTGCCGAGTCCACGTTGTAGAGATCGATGCTCGGCTGGAGCCGGCGGAGCTGGATGTCGAGGTTCTTGTCGAGTGCCATCGCGATGCACTCCGCCAGCGTGACGACGCGCGGCGCGGGGGCGGCGGCCTGTGCGCGGGCGGTCACGATCAGCGAAAGCGCGGCCAGGCCGGAAAGAAGTCGAATTCGCATGTGGCGGGCACATTGCGGAATCACGGGGACTTCGTCAAACAAGGTTCGCCGGGGCGGTCAGGCCGCCGCCCGCCGCAGCCGGTCTGCGATGCCCTGCCACTCCGGGGTGTCCGGCGGGGATTCCACCACGATGCACGCCGCGCCCAGCTCGTCGCAGTGATGCAGCTCCGCGTAGATCGCCCGCGCATAGGCCTCCGCGTCATGCGGCACCAGAGCGATCCGCAGGAAACCATCCGCCGGGGGAAGGTGGGAATGAACGATGACACAAGTGCGGTCTGGCGCGGCGGTCAGCCGGGAAATTGCCGAGCGAAAGCCGCCGTCGTCCCGCCATTGCGCGACGACCAGCTTCGCCTGCGGCGAGTAATGCTTCGGCAACTGTCCGGGACTGCGCAGCACGTCCGGCCCCGCGTCTTCCGCATTTTGCGCTCCGCATTCCGCGTTTCCAAGCGCCGCAGCCAGCGACTCCGCGTGGATCATCCCCGGCCGCAGGATGCGCGGTGGGTTCACCGTCAGATCCACCACCGTGGACTCGATGCCCACGTTCGAGTGTCCGCCATCCACGATGAGCCGCAACCGGCCGCCGAGCTGCTTCCGGACGTGCTCGGCATTCGTGGGCGAAAGCTGGTTGGAAAGATTCGCGCTCGGGGCGGCCAGGGGGAAACCGCACGCGCGGATGACCTCGCGCATGAACGGATGCTGCGGCCAGCGCACGCCCACCGTGTCGCCTCCCGCCGTGACCAGATCGGGGATCGCACCCGCGCGCGGCAGCACCAGGGTCAGCGGGCCCGGCCAGAATGCGCCGGCAAGGCTCTCCGCCGTTTCCGGCCATGCACGCACGCAGGCGTGCGCCATTTCCAGTCCGTCCACATGGACGATGACGGGGTTGTGTGCGGGACGACCCTTCAGCTCGAAAATCTTCGCGACCGCACGCGGGTCAAGCGCATTGGCCGCCAGCCCATAGACAGTCTCCGTCGGCAGCGCCACGACCTCGCCCGCCCGCAGCAACTCCGCCGCGCGACGCACTGCCGCGGCAAACAGCGCGGGCGTGTGCGTGGACAAAACTTCGAGTGAGACCGGACTGCTCATGTCAAACCGCGCCGAGCTTGCGAACTTGCCGCCCGCGACGCAACAACTTCGCCCTTTCGCCAGGAAACATGATCCCGTCCCAAAGGATTCAACCCTGAACTCCGAAGTGGACGGCAACCGCCGGCGAGGAGCGCGGCTTTCAGGCCGCAGAAACGTGCGCCAGCCAGCGGTGGTTCGAGCGCACTTTTGCTCCCGGGGCTTTCCGCGGCGTCAACGCCGCGCTCGCACCGTCACCGTTTCCTCCGCGTCCTTTGCTTCGGAGTTCGGGTTCAACGCTGGAAGCCGCCCAAAAAGCGAAGGCCGCCGGAAAACTCCGGCGGCCTTCGGATGAGAATCGGGCGGGTTACTTCTTCCCGAAGAACCGCTTGAGATTTGCGAGGCCCTTCACGGCGATGTCATCGCGCTGCGGCTCGATCTTGCGCCAGATGGCGGCGGCGCGGGCGATGACCTTCACGTCGGTGGTGAAGCTCTCGATGACCACGTCGCCCTTGTAGCCGATCTTCTTGAGCGCGGCCACGATGGGCTTCCAGTCAATGTGATCACCGCCGGGCGTGCCGCGGTCGCTGCCGCAGGCGTGGAAGTGGCCGAGGTGCCGGCCGGCCTTGAGGATGGCGGCGGCCTGCTTCTTCTCCTCGATGTTCATGTGGAACGTGTCGAGATGCAGGACGACGTTCTTCGCGCCGACGGCCTTGATGAGCTTGAGCCCCTTGTCCGTGGTGTTGAGGAAGTCGGTCTCGAAACGGTTCAGCGGCTCGATGCAGAGGGTGACGCCCTTGGCGGCGGCGTAGGCGGCCAGCACCTTGAGGTTCTTCACGACGAGCGCGAACTCGACCTTCTGCTGCGCGGGCTCGACGGCGTCGGCCTTGCCGACCACGGAGTAGATGGGGCCGATGAGGCGGGGGCAGCCCATGATGGCGGCCTGGTCCACGAGGGCCTTGCAGTAGGCCATGCCGGTGGCCTGCTCCTCGGGCGTGCCCCGGAAGTCGCGGCCCGGACCCATGCACGCGCAGATGGAACCGATGGCGATGCCGGCCTTGTCGGCGGCGGCCTTCACCTTTGCCGGGTCAATGTGCTCCGGCGCTTCGACCGGAATCTCGACGGTGTCGAAGCCCCACTTCACGAACTTGGGGAACAGCTTCACGCTGTCGGTGGTGAACGGGGAGGTGTAGAGGAACGAGTTGATGCCAAATCTCATGGTGTGATTGGTTGAAGTTCGCGCCAGAGGCTAGTCAACAGTCCGGTCGTGTCAAAGTTTTCCTTCGCCAGCCAATCCGACGGGGGCGCAGCTTGACACTGCCCCCGAAGCCGGGCCGGCGCGGACGCCGGCGATACGGCCCGCGAGACGCGGGCGCTACGTAGCGCCGGCCTCCGGCCGGCCGTGCCGCAAGCGTC
>JBAYGL010000161.1:0-10480 GCA_041666725.1 Limisphaerales bacterium | reverse complement strand
TCGGCACAAAGCAGGACGGCAGCTTCGGCGAGGAGGCCATCTTTTCCGACCAGGTGCTTGCGCTCGCGAAACCTTACGCCGTCGCCGCCACTGTGAAGCTCGCCACCGCGACGGCCCCCGGTGAAGTGACCTTTTACGCGAAGGATCTTTCCAACGACGACGAGCCGCTCTCCATCGCCCGCGTGCCGCACAAGATCACCGGCGGCTTCACAAACACGCTCGCGCTCAATCTCGGCGGTCGCGCCGGGAAGGGCGGCGGCTTCGACGGCATGATCGACGACGTGCGCCTCTCGACCGGTGCGCTCAAACAAAGTCAGCTGCTTCTCGGGGCCGAGGCCTCCGCCACCGATGCGACGGCCGGCCTCTGGCGGTTCGAGTCCAGGCCCAGCGCCTTCAAGGACACATCGAAACACGCCAACGACATCCAGCCCAAACCCACCGGCGCAAAGGCCGCCGCCACCGCCCGGGCCAGCGCGATGGCCGACCTCTGCCATGTGCTGCTGAACGCGAACGAGTTTGTCTATGTGGACTGAACTCCAGATTTCCAACGCTCTGTTCTGCCACGCTGGCAGCCCGAAAGGCTGCCTGTTTTCAAAAATGGACACCAACACTGCCACTCCATGAACTCGCACTCTGATCCCCGCTGCTTCCGCTACGGCCAAATTTCCTCACGCCGCGACTTCCTCACCAAGACCGGTGCGGGCTTTGGCGCGGTCGCACTGAGTTCGCTCCTCGCGGAGAATCCGCTCAGTGCCGTGCCGGCGGTCCCGGGCGCCTCGCCGCTCGCACCCCGGCTGGCTCATTACGCTGCGAGGGCGAAGAGCGTCATCTTCCTCTTCATGGAGGGCGGGCCCAGCCATCTCGACACATTCGACCCGAAGGCCGCGTTGAAGCAGCACGCCGGCAAGCCGCTGCCGGCCAGCTTCACCAAGGGTCTCATCACCGCGATGGGCGAGATCAACTCGCCGATTTTTCCCGACAAGCGTGAGTGGAAGCAGCATGGCCAGGGCGGCCTCTGGGTTTCCGACTGGTGCAGGCACGTAGCCGAATGCGCGGACGACCTGGCGGTCCTCCGTTCCTGCTGGGCCAACGGCATCGTCCACTCCAACGGCGTGTGCCAGATGAACACCGGCTCCATTCTCGCGGGCCGGCCTTCGCTCGGCGCGTGGACGAGCTACGGTCTCGGCACGCTGAACCAGAACCTTCCGGCCTTCGTGGTGATGCAGGACAACAACGGCACGGTGGCCAACGGCGCGCGCAACTGGGGCGCGGGTTTCATGCCCGCCGTTTACCAGGGCACGCGCATCCTGCCCGGCAACGAGCCCATCGCAAACCTCAACACGCCCGAGGGCGTCAGTGACGGGCAGCAGCGCGGCAAGCTCGATTTTCTCAGCGCAGTCAACCGCCAGCATGCCGGTGCGCGCCCGCAGCAGACTGAACTCGACGCCCGCATCGCCGCCTACGAACTGGCCTTCCGCATGCAGGCCGAGGCCCCCGAGGCCGTGGACATCGGGAGGGAAACCGAGGCGACGAGGAAGCTCTACGGCATGGGCGACCCGGTCGCCGCACCGTTCGGACGGATGTGCCTCCTCTCGCGCCGGCTGGTCGAGCGCGGCGTGCGTTTTGTGCAGCTCTACAGCGGTGCCGGCAGCAAGTGGGACGCGCACTCGAACATCGAGAAGAACCACGGCGACCGCTTCCGCGAGACGGACCAGCCCGTCGCCGGCCTGTTGAAGGACTTGAAGTCGCGCGGCCTGCTGGACTCGACGCTTGTCATCTGGGGCGGCGAATTTGGCCGCACGCCGATGAGTGAGAAGGGCGACGGCCGCGACCACAACCCGACCGGCTTCACGATGTGGATGGCGGGCGGCGGCGTGAAAGGCGGCCAGGTCATCGGCACGACGGACGAGTTCGGCCTGCACGCCGTCGAGGACCGCCTGCACGTCCACGACCTGCACGCGACGATCCTCCACCTGCTCGGGATCAATCACGAGAACCTGGTCTACAGCTACAAGGGCCGCCCCGAGCGCGCGACCATGAACGAGGGCGAGATTTACCGGAAGATCGCCGGCTGATGGATGTGTCGTGAAGGAATGCCGGGAATTGTCCGGACTCCTATGACACCGGCACCAGGTTCTCCGCCACGTTGGTGCGATACGCCTTAATCGCGGGAATCACACCTGCCAGCGCGCTCAGGGCAATCATCGCCGCCGGCGCCCACGCCAGGATCGGGTGCCACGCGAATGCGTTGAGCACCACGCCGGTCTCGGTGCGGATGATGTGGGCCGCCACGGTGGTGATGCCCAGATACACCGCAAACGCCGCCACCATGCCCAGCACCGCGATGGCCGCGCACTCCAGCACCACGGCGAGGAAGATGGTGCGCGCCCGCGCGCCGAGCGCCCGGAGGATGGCGATGTCGCGGCGACGCTCGTTCATCGAGTTGTAGATGCTTGCGAGCACGGAACCGGTGGCCACGGCGGCAACGAGCCAGGCGACAAGCTCCAGCACGCGGTCGAACCAGGCGATCTTTCCGAACAGCTCCGAGACGACCTGTGCGATGGGCCAGGCAAAGGTCAGCCGGTTGCCCTGCTTGTTATACATCAGCTCCAGCCCGCGCCCGGCGATGGGATTCTTGAGCTTCACGAGCACGGCGCTGATTTCGGCGGCGCTCTTGGAGTCGTGGCCCTTCATGTTCTGGATGCCTTCGAGCGGAATCCAGATGACGCGGTCGGCGGGGGTGTTGGACGGCTCCATGATGCCGGTGACGACGTAGGTTTCGGCGTGCTGCTGCTTCTCGTCGAAGATGAGGCCGTGGAACGGATGAAACTCGTCGCCGACCTTCAGTTTCAACTGCTGCGCGGCGAAGCTGCCGAGCACCGCCTCCATGTAACCGGCCTCAAATGCCTTGCCCTCCGCGATGCGATACTTGCGACCCGGCGCGGTCTCGACGGCGAAGAGGTTGGTCGTCGTGCCCACGAGGCGGTAGCTGCGGTAGTTGTCGCCGACGGCGATGGGCAGCGCGAGCGAGACGGCGGCATTCTTCGCGATGTCCTCGTAGTCGGCCCACGGCAGATTTCCGGGTGAGGCTTCGAGATGGAAGATGGCGTTGAGCACGAGCTGGAGCTTGGCGCTGCGCGCGCCGAGCACGGCATCGAAGCCGGCGTTCTGCTTGGTGAACGCGTCGTTGGACTGCGTCTTCACCACCCAGACCGCCATGAGCAGGCCGCCCGCGAGCGCGATGGAGGCCGCCGTCACCACCGTGGACAGGAGGTGCTGGCGGAGCGATTTGGCGACGATGAGCGGTAACGTCATGGGCGAAGCTCCAAATCCCAAGTTCCAAGCTCCAAAGAAGCTCCAAACACCAGGCTCCAAACGCCAAAGACCGCCGTTCGACTCCACGGCTCATTGGAGCTTGGAGCCTGGGATTCCTTTGGAACTTGGAGCTTGGAGCTTGGGATTTTCACGTCACTTGCATTGCCGCGCGGTTGAGCTTCGCCAGTTCCTGCACCGTCTCGAACTGCCCCAGCACCTCGCGGTCATGGCTCACGAGCAGGAGCGCCGCACCGTTTTCACGGCAGGCTTCGCGGATGAGCTGGAGCGACTCCCGGGCGTTCACGTGGTCGAGGTTGCCGGTCGGCTCGTCGGCGAGGACGAGCTTGGGCCGGTTCGCCAGCGCGCGGGCGACGGCCACGCGCTGCTGCTGGCCGGTGGAAAGCTGGCGCGGCAGGTGGTTGAGCTTCGCATCGAGGCCTACCCGCTTGAGCAGTGACTTCGCGAACTCGCGATCCGCTCCCGGGCCGAAGCTCATGCCGAGCAAGACATTTTCCAGCGTCGTGTAGCCCTGGAGCAGGTTGAAGGTCTGAAAGATGTAGCCAATCGTCGTCGCCCGGATGCGGTCACGCGCCGACTCGGGGAGCCCGGCGAGTTCCTGGCCGTTGAGTTTGATGGAGCCGGCGTCCGGCGCGAGGATGCCGGCGATGAGGTTGAGGAAGGTTGTCTTGCCCGAGCCGCTTTCGCCGCTCAACGCCACCTGCGCCTGCGCGTCGAGCTGGAACGCCGGCACGTCCACGACCACATGCGTCCCGCCGTCGGGCGCGGCGTAGGACTTCTTCAGGTTGCTGATTTCGAGCAGCGGCATGGAAAAACGCCGTGACAATTATTGACCTGTGGCTTCCGACGTATTTTTTGCGGCCTCGCGGTCGAAGATGTCGCGATAGCGAACCGCAAGTATCCCGAAGTAAAACGGGCTGACCAGCCACAGCCAGAGCGTGTTCAGCCCGTTCGTCAACAGCACCTGTTCCGGCGACATCGTGAGCTTGCCCTGCTTGAACGCTTCGACCATCTGCTTGATGTCCTTGAAATCCGCGCTGGGACCGAAGGCCGCGCTCAGCAGGAGGATCGGGGTGAGCACAATGAATGTCAGCAGCGCCAGCAGCACGAAATTCGACCACCAGTGTTTCCTCACCTGCCGGCGGCTGGCCTGCATCGCCTCCCAGAATCCCAGCCCTTTGTCCGCCACCAGCGGCAGCATGAATCCCCAGCACGTCAGCAGGTAAAATGTGACGGGCAGCCCCGCCATCACAACGAGCGCACCCAGCAGCATCCCGCCGCCGGCCACCATCAGGTTGCCCGTGACCATCGCGGCTCCAGCTGCCAGCCCCATGAGCATCAGCCCCGGTCCCAGGCTCAAGATCGCAAGCGTTGACCGGACCAGCCCTCCCAGGGTCAGGTGAAAATAGCCGCGTTGAAATCCGCTGAAGACCCCGTCCGTCGCCGGCTGGCCGCGGGCCAGCCCCAGCACATGACGCCATATCCCGCCGACCATCGCGTTGTTCAGGAGCCACGCCAGCATCATTGCAAGCAGCGAGCCGGCGAAGGGAATCACCTGCAGCCCCTGAACCACAAATATCACCAGCGAAACCGGCAACACAGCCAGATACGTGACTGACAGGTGTTTCATCGCGTGGTCGATGCCGCGCGAGAAACAATCGCCGAGCGTCGAAGAGTAGTCGTCGTTCGACGGGCTTCCGGTGGTGACCGCCCTGCTGCCGGGCGCAACACCGGTTCCGGGTTCGCCCGGTGTGACCCCGACGCTCGACGGCAATGTGGCAGGCGCGGTTTGGGTCCGGTAAGGCTGCCAGTTCGCCATGCCCTCGCGCCACACGAGCGTGTCACCGGTCACAACGCCATCCTTCACGAGTCCACGCATCTGCTCCTCGGTGACCGGCCCCTGCTGCTGCTGTCCGACGGCGTAATACCAGGTCATGAAAGGTGATGGTTCAAATGCGTGACTCGTCTGCCAGACGCGCCGGGCAAAGCCAAGCTTTTCTTCCCGCCTGCGTCTCCCTGCTGGTTGCCGAAAATCCGCTGGGAAGTGCGCGGCGGCGTTTGTAGCCTCGCCGTCTTGCTGCCATGAGCCACCGCCGCATCGTATCCCTGTTGCCGGGCGCAACCGAGATGGTCTGCGCTTTGGGCTGCGGTGCGCAACTGGTTGGACGCTCGCACGAATGCGATTTCCCCGCCGGGGTGACGAGCCTGCCGGTTTGCACCGGGTCCAGGCTGCCGCCCAACTCGTCCAGCCGCGAGATTGACGCGCAGATTCACGACCTTCTCGGCGCGGCGCTTTCCCCTTTCCAGCTCAACACGCAGTTGCTCCACGAGCTGAAGCCGGACCTGATTCTCACGCAGTCGCAGTGCGCGGTCTGTGCCGTCAGCGAGGCCGACGTGACGAAGGCGCTCGGCGACCGGCCCGGCTCTCCGCCGCAGATCATCTCGCTTTCCCCGCACCGCCTCGCGGACGTGTGGGAGGACATCCGGCGCGTCGCCGCCGCGCTCGACGTCCCAGACCGCGGCAAGGAAGTGATTCGCACCCTCAAGAACCGCTGTGTGGACGTGATCGAAAAGTCCTGCATGCTCCAGCGCCCGACCGTCGCCTGCCTCGAATGGCTCGATCCCTTGATGGGTGCCGGCAACTGGGTGCCCGAACTGGTGGAGCTGGCCGGTGGTAAAAACCTTTTCGGCGAAGCAGGCAGGCACACGGGTCGCCTAGGTTTGGAGGAACTTCGCCGGGCCGATCCGGATGTCCTCGTTGTGCTGCCCTGCGGGTTTGGCCTGCAACGCACCCGGACGGAAATGCGTGTGCTGACGTCCCACCCCGGCTGGGATGAGTTGAAGGCCGTTCGCACCGGGCGGGTGTTCATCTGCGACGGCAGCGCCTGTTTCAACCGCCCCGGCCCGCGTCTGGTCGAATCGCTTGAAATTCTGGCGGAGATCCTGCACCCGAAAAAATTCCATTTCGGTCACGAAGGGACAGGCTGGGCGAAGTTCTGAAGGTTGCAGTGTGAACAACTTTGCGTTGCGCCCGGTGCGTGACCTCCACAGCCTTCGCGCGTGGCAAAACCTGCTTTGGGAAGAGGCCTGGGCGAACTGCTCAACGGTCGCGGCGCATCCGGGACGCGCGCCGCAACGGAAACCCGCACCGCCGCCGCGCCGCACCTGAGCGCCGGCATGAGCACGCTCGTGCGCAGCCCGGGCGACATCGCGCCGCCCGCCGTCCGTCCGCCTTCACTCACGGTTTTGCGCGTCTCGCTGCTGGCGGCCGACCTGACACTGACCGGTGGCGCGGTCTTTCATTTCCTGAGCCGGTCCACAGTGGACGGGATGACGACCGTCGCAGCCATGCTGTCCGTCCTGTTTGGCGCGTGGCTGGGCTGGCTGGGGCTGACTTGGGGTCGCGAAGCGCGCGGATAATCCGGTGGTAATTGCCCCCGCCCGGTGGCACAACTCGCCCGGGATGCTTGATTCCCGCCGGTGTGGCGAAATGGCAGACGCACGGGACTTAAAACACGACTTTCGTCGATTTCAAAAGGTTGCTTTTCGATGCTCAACACACGCACGGAACCCCTGTATTTATTGATCGAAACCGCACTGTAGCGAAAATCGGATTTAACGGCGCGGGTTCCCGGAAGGGCCTCAAAAAACACCCCAAAGTGTCGCAAAAAGGTTCGCAAAAATTTGCCTCGAAAATGGATCGCCGCGACCAGTCCGCGCAGATTCACCTCCGAGGCTCCTGCGGACACTCTCCGGCTCGTCAGCTCGACTCGTCGCGGCGGGAAATTGCGACCGTCACTCCCAGCGCCTCGCGACCGTCGCTCCGATGGAGGGAGACTGGCAACCTTGCGATTGCTCCCTCGTCGCTGCCGCAAATTGCCAGACTCCCTCCGGTCCCAGGAGTGAGCACGACCGAAACCGCCGCCCGCCGCTCCGTTCAGCTTCGCGATCACTGTGCGTCCTTCGTCTGTTTCCGTCGTGGAGCCCATGTTGCCCGTGCCGTTCGACCGCCATCGTCTCCGCGAGCAGTTCACTTGACGCGGGCAGCCATGACATTAAAATGACGATATGAAGACACTGACAGCGACCAAGGCCCGCCAGAACCTTGGCTCGTGGCTCGCCCGTGCAATTCGCGGCGAAGACATCGGCATCCTGTTTGATGGCAAGGTCGTTGCCCTGCGCCCCGTGGAGGTTTACAGCGAGGACTACGCGCTCATGGAATACGGCGTCGCACCCGAAGCCATGAAACGCGTGGAGAAGAACGTGCTCAAGAAACTGAACGCCGAAAAAGCCCATCCTTGGAATGGAAGCGCCGAAAGCCTTCGTGGTTGAACTCGGCGCGAGCTGGAAGCGGTGGGCCAAGCACCGGACCGACGCCGAACTGGGGGAGATCAATTCCCGGCTGCACGAGCTGGTGGAGGGTTTTGGCAAGCCGCACATCCACGCGGGCCTTGGCGTGCGTCGCCTCTCCGAAAACATCTTCGAGTTCCGCATGTCGCGCGGGCTGCGGGTGGTGTTTGTCTTCATCAAGCCGCGCACCATCCGTCTTGCCATGTGCGGCAATCACGACGACGTGCGCGCCTGGCTGAAGGAAAACGATTAAGCTCCGCAGATTCACCTCCGAGGCTCCTGCGGACACTCTCCGGCTCGTCAGCTCGACTCGTCGCGGCGGGAAATTGCGACCGTCACTCCCAAAGCCTCGCGACCGTCGCCGGGCTGAAACGTTCCGCCGTCACCACTCCGCTGCGCTACGCACTGCCGGACGCAACGACTCAGCCTCTCGAATCTTTCGAGCGCGACCATTGCACCGTCAGCCTTCTCCGCGAGCACTGCTGGCATCGCTCCGGCGACTGACAGCGCATTCGTCGCTAGACGCCTGGCGGACACGAGCACTCCTTCGCCCTGTCTCGGTGATCAGGTTTGCAACCCGTCCCTTGCGTTTGGCGTTTGGCTTTGCAACTCTCAGGCCCGTTCACGGAGCACGAGATTCTTCATGGCCAAAATCGCAGCCAAGCCCAACGGAAGCAACGGCTCCGCCTTCCACCTCAGCTTCGAAGGTGACTTCGGCCCTGATTCCCGCGCCATCCCCTTCGCCGCATGAATAAGAAGGACCTCACCGAGGCGGACATCCGCAGCAAGTTCATCACGCCGGCCATCGTCAGCCCGGGCAAGTGGGATATGATGACCCAAGTTCGCGAGGAAGCCTACTTCACCAAGGGGCGCGTCATCGTCCGGGGCAAGACCGTGAAACGCGGCGAAGCCAAGAAGGCCGACTACATCCTGTCCTTCAAGCTGAACCTCCCGCTGGCAGTCGTGGAGGCGAAGGACAACAACCACGCCGTCGGCGCAGGCATGCCGCAAGCGCTCGAATACGCCGAACTTCTCGACATCCCGTTTGCCTACAGTTCCAACGGCGACGCGTTCCTTGAGCACGACCGCACTGTGACCACCGGCACGGTCACGCGCGAAATCCCGCTCGACCAATTCCCCTCGCCAGCCGAGCTCTGGGACCGCTACCGCACGGCAAAGGGCTACACCGCCGCGCAAGAGGCCGTAGCGGCCCAAGACTACTACGACGACGGGGCGAAGAAGTCTCCGCGCTATTACCAGCTCACTGCCATCAATCGGACCGTGGACGCCATAGCCCGGGGTGAGAATCGCATCCTGCTCGTGATGGCCACCGGCACGGGCAAGACCTACACGGCCTTCCAGATCATCTGGCGGCTTTGGAAGTCCGGGGCCAAGAAACGCATCCTCTTCCTCGTTGATCGCAACATCCTCGCCGACCAGACGAAAACCAACGACTTCAAGCCGTTCGGCACGGCGATGACCAAGATCACAAACCGCACGGTGGACAAGTCCTTCGAGATTTACCTCTGCCTTTACCAGGCGGTCACCGGCACCGAGGAGGAGCAGAACATCTACAAGCAATTCTCCCCTGAATTCTTCGACCTCGTCATCGTGGACGAGTGTCACCGTGGCAGCGCCGCTGATGACGCTCGGTGGCGACTGGTGCTCGAATACTTCTCCTCCGCCACTCAAATCGGCCTCACCGCCACGCCCAAGGAGACCAAAGATGTCTCCAACATCGAATACTTCGGCGATCCCCTCTACACCTACTCGCTCCGGCAGGGCATCTCCGACGGCTTCCTCGCCCCCTACAAGGTCGTCCGCATCGGGCTCGACCGGGACCTCGACGGCTGGCGTCCCGAGGAGGGCCAGACCGACAAATACGGGCAGATCATCGAAGACCGCGAATACAACGACCGGGACTTCGACCGGAACCTGATTCTGGAGAAGCGCACAGCCGTCGTCGCTGCCAAGGTCACGGAGTTCCTCAAGGCCACCGACCGCTTCGCAAAGACCATCATCTTCTGCGAGAACATCGAGCACGCGGAGCGCATGCGGCAGGCCATGGTCAACGCCAGCCCCGATCTCGCCGCCGCCAATGCCAAATATGTGGTCCGCATCACGGGCGACAACAGCGAGGGCAAGGCCCAGCTCGACAACTTCATCGACCCCGAGAAGACCTATCCCGTCATCGCCACAACCTCGCAGCTCATGTCCACCGGTGTGGATGCTCAGACCTGCCAGCTTATCGTCCTGGACAAGCGCATCGCCTCCATGACGGAGTTCAAGCAGATCATCGGGCGTGGCACCCGCATCAACGAGGACTACGGGAAGCTCTATTTCACCATCATGGATTTCAAGCGGGCCACCGCCCTGTTTGCCGATCCCGATTTCGATGGTGACCCGGTCCAAATTTACGAGCCGAGGGATGACGAGACCGTGGTGCCACCCGACGAAGTCACGGATGCCGGATACCCCGAGCCGGTTGGAGGCAGCGACGAACTCCATGATGCATCGATTGATTCGGACGGTTCCAATCTCACGCGCTATGTCGTGGACAACGTCGAAGTCCGCGTCGCCACCGAGCGCGTTCAATACCTCGACGCCAACGGCAAGCTCATCACCGAATCACTCAAGGACTATTCCCGCAAAACCGTCCGCCAGTCCTACGCCTCGCTCAATGAGTTCCTCACCGTTTGGAACGACGCCGAGAAAAAGCAGGCCATCTTGGAGGAGCTTGCGACCAGGGGCGTCTTCCTCGATGAACTCGCCGAGCAGGTGGGACGCGACTACGACG
>JBAYGL010000160.1:0-10611 GCA_041666725.1 Limisphaerales bacterium | reverse complement strand
TTCGGCGCGGCGCTCAAGCTGCTGATGGACTGCATTGACCGCGAGGTCCAGAAGACCACCCCCGAGAAGAAGGGCGACTGGAAGCCCCTCATCTTCATCTTCACCGACGGCGAGCCGACCGACGACTGGGAAGCCCACGCTGCCACCGTCAAGCAGCGCCGCCCCGGCAACCTCATCGCCGTGGCCTGCGGCGAAAAGGCCGATCCCGACGTGCTCAAGCACTGCACGGAGACCGTCCTGGTGATGAAGGAAATGACGCCCGACGCCTTCAAGCAGTTCTTCAAGTGGGTGAGCGCCTCCATCAAGCAGACCAGCCAGAAAATCGGCGCACCCGCAGCCGCACCCGGCGTGCTGCCGCCCGTGCCCGGAGCCGCCGCCCCGACCGTCCCGGCGGAAGGCATCGCCCTCCCGCCGCCCCCGCCGCAGATTGTGATTCATCCGTGAGCCGTAGCAGCCGACGTGAGGAGGCTCAAACTGACTGCCCGCGAAACACGCGATACAAATACCATGCTACTCGACCGCCACTTAACTCTCTTGGTTCGTGGCATTCGCAGGCGGTTTAGCTCTCGGTTAAGCATTCTTTAATTCATATGGAACTTCGCGAATTCGTTGCTGAATCTCTAAAGCAAATTGTTTTAGGCGTTACCGACGCGCAGGGTGCCTGTGCCGTCACTGATGCAGTCATCAATCCCAAAGGTCTGCTCTATCGCAATACAGAGGCCGTTCTGTTGCAGTGGAGCTCAGACGGCAGAAGGGCGGAAAGAGTGGATTTTGACATCGCTGTTTCGACAGTTGACGCAACGAAGACAAAAGGAGGTATCGGTGTTTTCGTTGGTCCAGTAGGCTTAGGCAGCCAAGGGCATTCGGACAACTCCAACAGTTCGGAGAGTCGCATCAAGTTCAGCCTGATGATTCTGTTTCCTTCGTCGCAGAAGGAAGAGAAGCACGAGGCCTAACATTGTGAGAAAGCCACTGGCTACGCCCCACCAGTTGCCTCTTCGGAGTTCGTTTTCACTCCACGCCTTCTCCCTCACCCCTTCCCTCTCCCGCTGGGCGAGGGAGGGCGTCCGTCCGCCTCGGGTCGGAGGGAGCACCGCCGGCCTCCGCTGCCGCGCGGTCAGAGCGGCGCTGAAGCCGCCGCAGTCCAGACGCTTCGCGCAACCCGAGGCCGCTGCTCCCTCGCGCCAGCGTTTGGACTGCGGTGACTTCAGCACCGCTTTCAAGCGCGTCCAAACAATCCACACTCAACGAAAACTCCGCGCCGCCGGCCTCCGCTGCCGCGCTGAGGACAGACGCGCCCTACCGCCCAAGGCTCCATCAGCCGCTTTCCTTTCGCGTTCATTCGCGTGTTTCGCGGGCAACTTCCTTCCCCGCCTGAGCCATGCTTGACTGGTTCCGCAAATCCCGGGGCGACGACAAAGGCGCGGTCCCTCCCGCGTCCGGCTCAACTCCTGCGCCCGTCGGGGCCAATCTTCCTCCTCAACGTGAGCCGGACACAGCCCGGCAGTCCACGGTCACGCCTGCCAACCCGCCGGCCAAGCCCACGGAACCTCCCGCCGCATCTGCCAAGCCGTCGGACGTCCCCGCGAAGTCACCGGAGCCGGACAAGAAAACTCCGGCCGCAGCTGCCAACACTTCCGCCTCGGCCTCCTCAGCCCCCGACCGCCCGGCGAAACTTCCCGCCGCCTTCGCTGACACGGCCGGCACCACGCTCATCCCACGCGACGACCTCAAGCTGCAGGCCCCGACCATTTCCGTGACCGTCCCGGCGAACGCCGTCGTCTCCGCCCCTGCGGACAAGGTGAAGGCCGCTTCCGCCCAACCGGCGTCGAGTGCGCGCCCTCTCCCAGCGGAAGCGGGACGGGGTGAGGGAGAAAAGCCGCCTGCTTCCAACGCGGCCGCTTCCCCTAAAACTCCCACGTCTTCACCCTCTCCCCAGCCCTCTCCCTCGGATGGAGAGGGGGGACGCTCGACCGCCAACGTGTCGCATGGAGTCCCGCCTTCAGGCGGCGCAGCGTCCCAACCGCCTAAAGGCGGGACTCCCAGCCCGGCTCCTGCCGCCCCCACACCCCCGAAGCCCGCCACTTGGAAGAACCTCCCGGCCACGGAGCCGTGGTGCCCGCCCGTCATCGCGGCTCAGGCTCCCGAACTCAAAAGGGTCGCCGCTGCGGATGCCGTCGCGTTCGAGCGCGTGCTCCCGGGCTGGCGCGCGGCAGGCGCATCGCGTCGAGGACGCATGCACGCCAACGGCGGGACGCACCGCGAGGATTCCGTTGCCTGCGATGCCCATGACCGCGCGACCGTGCTGTGCGTCTCCGACGGCGCGGGCAGCTGCCAGCACAGCCGGATCGGCAGTTACATTGCCACGCGGCGCGTGGTGGAGTTTTTGCTGGCCGCGACGGAAAAAGTGGACGCAGCCATCGCCGCCGACGCGGTGAAGTTGAAGGAGCATTTGTCCGCCAAGGTCACGGAAGCCGCCATCGCCGCGACCGACGCGCTCCTCGACCTCGCCAGGAAATCCGGATGCTCGCCCAAGGACTTCCGCTGCACGCTTCTGACGATGCTGCACTATCGCGGCGAGCAGCATGAACTGCTGCTCACGAACCAAATCGGCGACGGTGCGATCTGCCTGCTGCGCAAGGACAAGTCCACCGCCCGCCTCGGCTCCAGCGACAGCGGCACGCACAGCGGCGAGGTTTCGTGCTTCGTCCCCGACGACTGCGCGCGGGCAAAGGCGAAGGCCGTGGACTGCATCACGCCGGTCGAGCCGATTGAGTGCGTGCTCCTGTGCAGCGACGGCATCGAGGACCCGTTTTATCCGCTGGAAAAGAAGGCGGCGGCCATCTTCCGCCAGTTCTACACGGGCGTGGACCAGCCGCTGCCGGACTTCAAGGCGCAGTTGCTGCAACTCGCGCCGCTCCAGCAGGAATCCGCCGCGTGGGCGCTGGCGCAATGGCTGGAGTTCGAGAAGCGCGGGGAGAATGATGACCGGACGGTGGCCGTGCTGCACCGGCTGCCGGGGAATGTGAACTGGTGAACCACTAACCTGCACTAACTGGCACTAATGAAGACGGAACGAAGACAAAGAGTTTGCCTGGAGATGACGCGCCTGCACGCGGATGAAACTTGCACACAGCGCACCCCAACGGGGTGCAGGAATACAGCCCAGGGTTGGCGCAGCGCAGCGGAGCCTACCCTGGGTAACGCGCGGAATACGGCCGTGCCCTGTAGGGGCACCGGAACCGGTCGCCCACATTTCCGCCGCCCCTTCAGGGCGGAGATTCATTTGGTGGCCGCTTTCCCAGGGTATCGCTTCGCTCAACCCTGGGCTTTATTCCGGTGCCCCGTTGGGGCACTGAAGACGGCGTTCGTTTCGCAACGCGCCCACACGCATCCCATTTCTCGCGCTGTCATTTTTGTTACTATCACCGTCGCTTCCTCATCCGCGCCATCCGTGGTTGAACCGCCTTCATTAGTGCCGGTCAGTGCCGGTTAGTGTTTTCATTTCCGTGGCCTTGCTCTCCAAACCCAAGTCTCCGCCGCCCGCGCCGCCGCCGTTGCCCGGCACGCCGAAACAGGCGTTCCTCCGCGCCAGGCTCACGGACGGGAGCACTATTGAGTTCGACAGCGAACCGCTCGCGTCCGGCGGCGAGAAAATCGTCTTCTTCACCAAGGACCGGCAGCACGTCGTCGCGTTCTTCTTCGGGCACGTCAACGACCCCGGCGAGCGGCGGCGGCGGCTTGAAAAAATTCTCGGCCCCTACAACCCGACCGTCGGCGGCGCGCAGTCGGATTACTGGAAGAAACACTTCTGCTGGCCCGTCGGCATCGTGGACAGCGACCCCACGCTGCCCGCCGACTTCATCAGGCGGCACAACCTCTTCAAGCCCGTGCTCGGCGTCGTGGTGCCCGCGTATCGCGCGAACTTCTTCTTCAAGGACCGCACCGGCAACACGCGCGAGAAGAAGGGCCGGTGGTTCACCGGCGCGAAGTCGCGCAAGCTCGTGCCCGAGGAGGAGCGCGGCAACCTGCTCACGTATCTCCAGTGCTGCTCCGTGATGGCCAGCTCCGTGCGCCGGCTGCACTTCGCCGGGCTCGCGCACTCGGACCTCTCGCACAACAACGTGCTGATCGACCCGAAGCACGGCGACGCGAGCGTGATTGACTGCGATTCGCTGGTGGTGCCCGGCCTTGCGCCGCCGACGGTGATGGGCACGCCGGGCTACATCGCGCCGGAGGTCGTGGCCGGCAAGAAGCAGCCGAGCATCGAGACGGACCTGCACGCGCTGGCGGTGCTGATTTACGAGACGCTGCTGCTGCGGCATCCGCTGCAGGGGCCGAAGGTCCATTCCACGCGCTCGCCGGAGGAGGACGATTTGTTGAGCATGGGCGCCAAGGCGCTTTACGTGGAGCACCCGACGGACCCGAGCAATCATCTGCGTCCCGCGCCGGAGATTCCCGTCTCACGGCTGGGGCCCTACCTGCAAAAGCTCTTCATCAAGACGTTCGTCGTCGGCCTGCACGCGCCGCATCTCCGCGCGAGCGCGAGCGAATGGGAGAAGGGTTTGCAGAAGACGCTCGACCTGATCCATCCCAGTCCGGACGGGAAGAACTGGTTCATCGCCACGCACGGCCTGCCGCTGGAATGCCCCTTCAGCAAGCGCAGGCATACCGCACCCGTGCCGGTCGCGACGTTTCTGCGCCACATCAAGCGGCCCGGCAGCGACACGCTGGACTTCAAGGACGACGAGCACGCGCTCACCGTCTGGAACGGGCAGTATCTCTACCCCTGGCACGCGCGCTCCAATGTCTCGCCGCTGGACGCCAGGCGCGAGCCGGTCGGCTACTTCACGTTCCACCAGGGCAAATGGTATCTCGTGAACCAGAGCAACGCCGACATGCTGCTCGTAGATTCTCCGGACTACCTGCGCCACGGCCATGCCGTCGAACTCACCCCCGGACTTCGCGTGCTGCTCTCGCTGGAGGAAGGCGGAAGGCTGGCGGTGTTTGACTTCCTTGGGATGTGATCCTCCGGGAACCGGCCGGTTTCACGCGGCCGGAGGGGATGTGAGCGAACCAGCGGAAAACCGGCGCATCCTCAGGTGGAGCACTTCGTCGTGCCGCAGCCTGTCCGCGCCTTGTTCCACGGGGCCTTTGCCAGCAGGAACGCCAGTCCACACCAGTCGGTGATCGCGGCGAAGACCAGCCCGCACCCGACAAACCAGGTCAGCGCGCGGGCGGGCGGCCAGACCAGCGACACGGAGAGGCCCAGCAGCACCAGCAGTCCGGTAACCAGTCGCACCTGCCGGTCGAGTGCCCACGGAGCCTTTGGGTCGCGTTTCAGCGGCAGGCCCGACTGTTCCCAGGCCATCAAACCGCCTTCGAGAAGGCAGACGGTCGGGAAACCCAGCGCCACCAGTTTTTCCACCGCCTGTCCGGAGCGATGACCCGACCGGCAGATGCACACAACGGGCCTGGCCCGGTCCAGTTCGCCAGCCCGCCGCTCCAGCTCCGCCAGCGGCAGCAAGACCGCCGGATCGATGCGCATCCCGGCGAACTCCGCCGGCTCGCGCACATCCACAAGCTGGAGACCCTCCCCCGAGAGCAGCCGACGGTGAAGGTCGGCGGGTTTGAGTGCAGCGGGAATTTGTGTGTTGTCAACCGGAGGGAATTTTGTCATAAGAAGCGCGTCCACTGCGGGAGCGTATTTCACAATCAAGTCTATGACAACTTCACGACTGAAAGTTGCTGGCAAAAGGAAGTTCCCGTCCGATGCGCTGGAACTCGTCGCCGCACGTTTCCACATGCTGTCCGAGCCGATGCGCCTGCGCCTGCTCAACGAGCTGCACTCCGGCGAGCGGACCGTCACCCAGCTCACCCTGGCGACCGGGGCCGGACAGGCAAACGTCTCGAAGCATCTGGGGATGATGGCGGACGTGGGCCTGGTATCACGGCGGAAAGAGGGGCTGAACGTCTTTTACTTCATCGTGGACGAGTCAATCTTCGAGTTGTGCGACCTGGTCTGCTCACAATTGCACGCCGAGCTTTCCGCCAAGGCGGCCGCATTTACCAAACCTCATCCGTCGGAGCTGGATTTGCCCTCCCACACCCCGGCCACGGCGCGTTCCACCCGCGCTCTGAGTCTCGAAGTCTGATCGTGTCGGGCGGCGAACTCCCAGGCCGCAATCAAAGTGTCGAAATCCTGAATCAACGGAGAAGACCGCCCTTCTCTCCGCGACCACCACGTCCTCTACGTTCATGAACCTCACAGGACAGGGGAGCATGGCAGGTGGAATTGCAGCGGGCTCAACAGAACCACTGTCTGATCCCGTGCCTCAGCCCCTCGCTCCAGCCTTCGGATGACCACGACGACCGAATGATTCGCCGCTCGCGTTCGTCATAGACGCGCTGCAAATTCGTCGTATGCCCGGCATTGAGCGGACAATTCAGGTCAGTTGGCGGCACCAGGTGCATTTCACCCAGGGCGTCTTCAATCCCGCCAACCCTGTTCTCCGCGATGTGCTCGTGGGCGGCGGCGGCGCGACGCGGCGCAAGGCGCTCGTGGTGCTCGACGAGGCGCTGGCCAAGTCCCAGCTCGGCCTCGAAAAGGCCATCACCGACTACTTCGCCACGCACGGCGATGCGCTGGAGCTGGTCCGCTCGCCCATCGTCGTCGAAGGCGGCGAGCGCGTGAAGTACTCCTACTTCCACGTCTCGGAAATCCACTCGCAGATCGACCGCTACCACATTGACCGGCACGCCTATCTGATCTGCGTCGGCGGCGGCGCACTGCTGGACATGGTCGGCCTCGCGGCGTCCACCGCGCACCGCGGCATCCGGCATGTGCGCATCCCGACGACGACCTTGAGCCAGGACGACTCCGGCGTGGGCGTGAAGAACGGCGTCAACGCTTTCGGCAAAAAGAACTTCATCGGCACGTTCTGCCCGCCCTTCGCCGTCATCAACGATTTCCAATTTCTCGCCACGCTCTCCGCCCGCGACAAGCGCGCGGGCTATGTCGAGGCCGTGAAGGTCGCGTGCATCCGCGACGCGGAGTTCTTCAGCAGCATCGAGCGCGACGCCGACGCGCTGGCCGAGTTCGAGCCGGCGGCGATGCAGCGGCTCATCTACCGCTGCGCCGAGCTGCATATGAACCACATCGCCACCAGCGGCGATCCCTTCGAGTTCGGCAGCGCGCGTCCGCTGGACTTCGGCCACTGGGCGGCGCACAAACTGGAGCAGCTCTCGGAATACAAGATCCGGCACGGCGAGGCCGTCGCCATCGGCATCGCGCTCGACGTGCTCTACGCGAAGAAGACCGGCCTGCTGGACGCCGCGAGCACCGAGCGCGTGATCACACTGCTGGAGCGCCTGGGTTTCGACCTGTTTGCGTCCGAGCTGCTGCATACGGATTCGTTTGGCAACCTGCTGGTGCTCTCCGGCCTCACCGAATTCCGCGAACACCTCGGCGGCGAGCTGACCATCACCCTGATGCGCTCCGTGGGCGAAGGCGTCGAGGTCCACGAGATGTCCCTGCCGAAGGTGATCGAGTCCATCCACCGCCTTCAGGACCGCCACGCGGCGAGATCTCGGAAAATCGTCGCCGTTGCGGGCTGACGCTGGCACGCTGCGGCACGATGAACCGCACCGCCGTCCTCAACGTCGTCGGCCTGACGGAATCGCTCCTCGGCGAGCGGACCCCGCGCATCACCGCGTTCCGCAAACGCGGGGTGGTCGCCAACATCGCCCCCGCCTTCCCCGCCGTCACCACCACGGCGCAATCCAACTACCTCACCGGCACCAAACCCGCCCAGCACGGCATCGTCGCCAACGGCTGGTATCACCGCGAACTGGCCGAAGTGCAGTTCTGGAAGCAGTCCAACCACCTCGTCCGCGGACGCAAGCTCTGGGACGACCTGCGCTCGCAGGACCACCGCTTCACCTGCGCGAAGCTTTTCTGGTGGTATAACATGTATTCCTCCGCCGACTGGTCCATCACCCCGCGCCCCATCTATCCGGCGGACGGGCGCAAGGTCTTCGACATCTACTCCTGGCCCTACTCCATCCGCGACGACATCAAGCGCGATCTCGGCGAGTTTCCGTTCCCCGGCTTCTGGGGGCCCAGCGCCGGCATGCAATCCCCCGCCGGGGTGCCCGACTGCGCGACACGCTGGATCGCCGAATCCGCAAAATGGATCGAGAAAAAGTTCCAGCCCACGCTGAACCTCGTTTACCTCCCGCATCTCGACTACAACTTCCAGCGCCTCGGCCCGGGGCACCCCGCCTGTGCGCGCGATTTGCTGCTCATCGATGAAATCGTCGGGGAGCTCATCGTCTTCTTCCAAAAGCGCGGCATACAGGTCGTCCTCCTCTCCGAATACGGGATCACGCCCGTGGACACCGCCGTCCACCTCAACCGCCTCTTCCGCGAGAAGGGCTGGCTTGCGGTGAAGGAGGAGCTCGGCCTCGAAATCCTGGACGCCGGAGCGAGCCGCGCCTTCGCCGTCGCCGACCACCAGATCGCGCACATCTACGTCAACGACTCCGCGCTGCTCAACCAGGTCCGCTCCGCCGTCGAGTTCACCCCCGGCGTCGAGGAAGTGCTGGCCGAAAAGGAGAAGACCGCCGCCGGCATCAACCACCCGCGCGCGGGCGACCTCATCGCCGTGGCCAGGGAAAACGCATGGTTCACCTATTATTACTGGCTCGACGACGCGCGCGCGCCCGACTTCGCCCGCTGCGTGGACATCCACCGCAAGCCCGGCTACGACCCGGTGGAACTGTTCCTTGATCCGAAGCTCCGGGCCCCGAAGCTCCGCGTCGCCGGCAAGCTGCTCAAAAAGAAGCTCGGCCTCCGCATGTTGATGGATGTCGTCCCGCTCGACGCCTCGCTCGTCAAAGGCTCGCACGGCCGCCGTCCGGAGAACGCGGCCGACTGGCCGGTGCTCATCACCGAACGTCACGACCTCATGCCCGGGCACCAGCTCAACTCGACCGAAGTTTACAACGTCCTCAAACGCCACATCCTCCCCGCGTAGCCGCAGCCTTCAGGTTGGGGAACGAGAACAGAACCAAACCAAGCCACATGAATCCGCCGCCCGACCCGCCAGCAGCCGGAGTCGCTTCGTTCTCAGAACGCCACCTTTTGCCTTTCGCCCTTTGCCTTCTCCTCACCGCCTGCTCCACCGGCACCAAGGTGGTGACCACCACTGGCAAGGTTGTCGGCAAAACGGCGACCACGGCCATCACCACGGGCGGGAAAGTTGCGGGCGCCACCGTTTCCGGAGGTGCGACCGTTGCGAAGACCGTCGTCACGACCACCGGCTCCGTCGCGGGCTCCATCGCCAGGACCGCCTTCGTCACCGTTGTGGACGGCGCGACCGGCACGACGCGCCAGATTCCCTGGGTCGAAGGCATGAAGCTCTACGCTGCGACGAAAACTGGCGAGGCCAGCGCCGCGCTCAGGGCCGTTCAGGTCCTGCGCGGCACCCGGGTCATCGCCGCCACGGACACCGCCAGACTCGCCGCGAACATGCCAGGACCGCAGTTGCAGCCCGGCGATGTCATCCACCTGCAAACCGTCTTGAACCGCTGAACGGCACGCGGACTTCGCCCGCCGACGGTCACAGCTTGAGAATCTCCTGTCGCAGCGTCGCGAGATCGGGATCGTTCAGCGCGAGGCGCTTGATCTCGTCCTTCTCGCCGCGTGCGATGGCCTTGACCAGCCATTGCTGCGCCTCGGCCGGGTTGCCGAGCCGGCAGGCATAGCAGGCGAGGTTGTAGGGAATCAGGCTCGCCTGCGGAAATTTCCCCACCGCGGGCAGCAGCGCCTCGCGCGCCTCCTGCGTGCGCTGGAGTTCGTGCAGGCTGTAGCTGCGATCCACCCAGCCGGACATGCGGTCGGGGGCCATCTGCAACTCCAGCTCCGCGATGCGGAGCGCCTCGTCCCAGTGCAACTCCGCCGCGTGGATGCGCCACCAGACCTCCAGCACCTCCGGGTGGCGCGAGTTCGCGGCCGAGACCTGCTGCAGTTCCGCGCGCGCCTCCGCAGGCACGCGCAGGTCCAGCCAGCCGAGCGCCGCGTTCACATTGTGTGCATCTGGATAACCCAGCATCGCCATGTCAGAGGAATTAAGCACGACTGCCATCCTTGGCAAAAATCTTTTCTCCCTGGGTTCCGGCGACTAGAACCTCGCCATGCGTTTCCAACCGCGGCGAAGGTCCAACGCTCAACGTCCGACGCTCAACGTTCAAAGGCCGAAGGCCGAAGGCCGGCGCGCGCGCCGCAGGTGTCGGACGCTGGATGTTGGACGTTGGACGTTGCCTCTCTTCCTCCTCAGCGCCTTCGTGGCGGCCAGCGCCGCCGCCCCGTTTCCGACCAACGCCATCCCCACGCTCGCCGCGCTGCGCTCCAACCTCACCGTGCGCGTGGAGCATCCGCGTCTGGCCGCCGCACAGCTCGGGGTGAAGATCGTCTCGCTCGACACCGGCAAAACCCTCTTCGAGCACAACGCCGGCAAGCTCCTCAAACCCGCCTCCAACGCCAAGCTCTACACCGCCGCGCTCGCGCTGGACCGGCTCGGTCCCCAGTTCCGCATCCGCACCTCGTGC
>JBAYGL010000159.1:0-10634 GCA_041666725.1 Limisphaerales bacterium | reverse complement strand
GTGCGCCGCGAAAAACAGGGCGGTGAGAAAGAGGGCGGCTGCCCCGAGTGCCTTGATGAGCCACGCGAAGGCGGCGCGCTTGGCCGGCAATGCCTCGCCCAGCGCCAGCATGAGAAACCACGCACCCAGTGCCGCGCCCGCCAGCCACGCCCATTCGTCCGGGGTCAGGGCGCGCAGCAACTGCCGTCCGGGCTGCGCTTCCTCCGCCACGCCGAGGCTTTTCCGGACGAATTGCAGATTGGCCCGGATGTCCGGATCGCGCGGCGCGAGACGGAGCGCCTGATGATAGTGGAAAATCGCCCTGCCCGGCTGGCCGCTTTTGAAGTGTGCGTTGCCCAGGTTGAAGTGCACCGCCGCCGATGCGGGGCCGTTCGTCAGCAGCTTTTCGTAAGCGGATGCTGCGTCGGCAAACCTGCCCTGTTCGAAGAGCCTGTTGGCCGCCTCGAAGTCGGTGGCTGAGGTTTCCGCCCGCAGGCTGGAGCACGAGACCAGCAGCACGGCGAGCAGGGCGAGCGCGGGTTTTCCGTAGGCGCAGCCTTTAGGCTGCGCATGGCTGACTCGCAACCTGAAGGTTGCGACTACGAAGCGAACGAGCGCGTGACTCATGCCTGCACCTCCAGCTTGCGCAACTCAGTCACGTCAGCGGCGAACTGTTCCGCGAGTTTGGCCAGTTCGCGCGGCTCGCGTGTCGGGGCGTAGCGCGCGGCGTTGCAGACCTGGAACAGCTCGTGCAGCGACTGGCGGACATCGTCGCCGGCTCCCAGCGGCTTCACGCGTTCCTCGATCACTTCCTCCGTGATCGCGCTGGCGGGCAGGTCCAGCCGTTCGCCGAGCTGCTCCTGCAACAGGCGGAACAAAGTCGCGTAGAACGGATCGCCCTGTCCTGCGGCGGCCTGCTTGCGCAACTCCGCCAGGCCGTCGGTCACCAGCCTCTCCACCTCACGGCGACGGCGCAGGCGCGGGTTGTTCGCGAGCCGTTCCGCCTGCTTGCGCCGCACCAACAGCGCGAGCCACAGCGCCAGCGGCCCGCCGGAGAGCATCCAGAAGGCCGGTTGTCGCAAGGTGCCCGCACCGGGGGGCACGAGCACGCCGAGATGCGGCTTGATGTGAACCAGCTCCGTCGCTGCCGCTGCCGTGGTGGCGGCGTTCGTCGTGGCCATCACGACAGTTGGGGCCTGGGCTGCCGCTGCGGCGCGGACCTTCAGCGGGAGGGCCGGCTGCTTGAGTGTGCGGTAGGCGCGGGCGCCGGGGTCGAAGAAGCTGAAGCTGAACGCGGGCAGCTCCTTCAGCTCCGAATTCTGCGGCTGCACGACCTGCTCGAAGGTTTTGGAGCCGGTCGCGTTGAGCACGTCCGGCACGTCGGTCTTTGCGCTGGGCGGGTAGGTCTTGAAGTCGCGCCAGTGTTCCAGCGATGGCATGGGCAGGCTGTCAAAGCCGCCGCGTCCCGAAATCTGGATGCGCACGGTGACGGGATCGCCCACGGCCACATCCAGCGGCGCGGCGGTGACGGACATCTGGAAACTGCCGACGGCTCCGTTGAAGCCGGTCGGCCGGCCCTCGCCGGGCAGCGGTTGCACATCGATGTCCAGCGGGTCGCTGAGAATGGTGACCGCCTGCGCCCGGACGCCGCGGTTGAAGAGGTCGAAGACATCGCCGCCGCTGGAGCGGAGGTGGAGGTTGAACGAACACTGGGCTGGGCCGAGCGGAAGTTTTCCGGCTTTCACCGCCGTGGCCACGGTGCGGAAGACGATCACACGATAAATGGCGTTGCCCACCTGCTCCTGACCCTGCTGGTGCTGGAACGGTGCCAGCGTGAAGCCATCGCCGCCGAGGCTGGGCAGCTGGACCTCCCCGGCAGCGCTGAAATAGAGGCGCACCTCGATCGAGAAGGGCTCGCCGACGAAGACGTCCGGCTTGGCGACGCGGAGTTTGAGGAAGGTGAACTGCCGATACGCCTCGGTGTCTGACAGCTTTGCGGCGGCTGGATGGACCTTCAGGACGATCGGCTGGCTCGGCAGCATCGTGCCGCCGATGGGCACTTGGAAGGCGGGGATGGTGTAGTCGCCCGGCGCGGCAGGGGTCACGTAGTAGTTGAGGAGCAGGCCGGCCGTGCGCTGGCCGTTGATGATGGAGATTTGCTGGCTCTGGCCGGCGAATTGAATCGGGAGGTTGGGCAGGTCGGGCAATCGCGGCACGCCGCTGGGCTGCCCGCCGTCGAAGCGCAGCGTCAGGACCGCCTGCTCGCCGACACGGATGGAGGTGCGGTCCAGCGAGGCGCTGAACGTCACGGCGTGTGCG
This sequence comes from Limisphaerales bacterium, assembly GCA_041666725.1. GTDB lineage: Bacteria > Verrucomicrobiota > Verrucomicrobiia > Limisphaerales > SXTU01 > SXTU01. The sequence goes on along the minus strand of JBAYGL010000159.1, from coordinate 8,336 downwards.
GCGAGGGAGAAGCAGCACCAGACGGCGAGGAAGGGCGGGAGCAATCCCGGTGGCGTGCGAAGGAGATTTTCCTCTCTCCCACCGGGGGAGATGCCGCCGGCCCTTTGCTCGCGTTCCTCGGTCATCTTCATCACCAGTTCTTGAACATCCGGTTGCTCGCCTTCTGCGTGGCGTTGGTGGGGAGGAAGATGAGGGCGCGTTCTTCGGCGCGCTGGGAGTCGAGCAACTGCATTGCCTGCTGCGCTGTCATCTGCCCCAGTGCGGCGGCCTGGGCGGCGTCCTTGTCGCCCTGCTCGCCCTTCTGCCCGTTCTTCTGCTGGCCTTTTTTATCCTTTGCGTCTTTCTGGTCCTGGGGCTGCTTCTGCTCCGGCTGCTTTGACTCGCCGGGCTTGTCCTGTTTTTTTTGATCTGGCTTGGAGCCGTCCGGCTTCGGCTTGTCGGATTTCTTCTCGTCCGGTTTCTTGTCCTGACCCGGCTTGTCCTGTTTTTGCCCGTCTTTCTTTTGCTGATCCTTCTGCTGGTCGTCCTTTTTGTCGTCCTGCTTTTGGTCCTGATTGTCCTTGGACTGCTGCTGTTTGTTTTGCTGCTGCTGCTTCAGCTCCTCCAGTTTGCGCTGCACGAACTCGCGGTTGTGCCTGGCGTCGGCATCGTCGGGGCGGAGTTTGAGCGCCGTGTCGTAGAAGCCGAGGGCGCTTTCCCAGGCTTCCTGTTTTTCCTGCGGCTGCGTCGCCGTCTCGCCGGTCTGGAAGTGGGCGTTGCCGAGATTGTAAAACGCGCTCTGCGCCAGCTTCGGGTCGCGCGCGCCGGTGGCGCTGCTGAAATGCCGCGCGGCTTCCTCGAACCGCTTCGCCTGATACGCCGCAGCACCGGCGTTGAAAGCCAGCCGCGTGTCCTCGGGGCGGTCCTTGCGCAGCCGCTCGTATTCCTTCAGCGCCGCGTCGTATCTGCCGGACTGGTATTGCTTCAACGCATCACCGGAACCCGCCTGGGCGGCTGCGGCCGAGAACAGGAACGCGACGGTCGCAGCCTTCGCCAGGGCTGCGGGCGTCCGGCTGGCGGCGGTCGTGCTGCGGCGCACTTTCTGTCGTTCGGGCAAAAACATTTCGACGATGAGCAGAACAATCGCGATTCCGAGCGGCCAGTAAAATCGCTCGTGGTAGCGCTGCATGAGTTTGGAGTTGAACTCCGACTTGGGCAGCGGGGCGAGGCCCCGCTCGTAGAGCAGTTCGATGGTGTTGGCGCCGCGCAGGTTCAGATAGAAGCCTCCCGCCGCGCCGGCGATCTGCTGGAGCAGCGTCTCGTTCAGCTTCGATTTCACGACGTTGCCGCTCTCGTCCTTGAGGAAGTCCGTCCTCCCCTTTTCGTCGCGCACGCGGATGAGTTCACCGGTCGCCGAGCCGATGCCGACGGTGAAGATGAGCAGGCCCTTGGCAGACGCGGCCTTTGCGGCCTCGACTGCGCCGTCCTCGTGGTCTTCACCGTCGGTGAGGAGGACGAGGATCTTGTGGTTCTCGCCCTCCTTGAAGGCCGCGAGTGCGGTCTGGATCGTCTCGGCGATGGCCGTGCCGCCCTGCGGTATGATGTTCACGTCCAGCGCGGCCACGCTCTGGCGGAACGCCTCCTCGTCGAGCGTGAGCGGGCATTGGAGAAACGAGCTGCCGGCGAACGCGACGAGGCCCAGACGGTCGTTCCTGGCAAGCTTCATCAAATCGAGCGCGGCGAGCTTGGCGCGTTCGAGGCGGTTGGGAGGTATGTCCGCTGCGAGCATTGAGCGCGAGGTGTCGATGGCCACGACGATGTCCAAACCCTTCTGCGAAACCTCCTCCCACGAGAACCCCCACTGCGGACGGGCCGCCGCCAGCACCGCGAATGCGACGGCGGACACCAGCAGCGTCAGGCGCACCTTCTGCCGCGTCTTGGATACGCCGACGGTGAGCTGTGCAAGCAGGCGCGACTGGACGAACTGCCCGATGAGCCGCTCCTTCGTGCGCCAGGCCCAGACGAGGAAGACGCCCAGCAGCGGCACCAGCAGCAGCAGCCAGAGGAGGTGGGGGAAGGCGAAATTCATGGCAGCTTTCTCATCACCGTGTTGCCCAGGACAATCTCCGCCACCAGCAGGCTGAGTCCGATGGCGATGAGCCAGTGGGCCAGCTCGCGGTAGCGCTGGAATTTCTTCACCTCGGCGGTGGTTTTTTCCATCTGATCGATTTCGGCGAAGATGCGGCGCAGCGTCTCGAAGTTGTCGGCGCGGAAGTATTTGCCGCCGGTCTTGTCGGAGACCTTCTTGAGCACGTCCTCGTCGATGTCCACCGGCACCATGCGCTCGCGCCGCCGGCCGAACGCGTCCGTGTAGGGCCACGGCGCTTCGCCATGCGTGCCGACGCCAATGGTGTAGCACTTGATGCCCAGCGCCTGCGCGGCCTCGGCGGCGGTGAGCGGCGGCACCTTGCCGGAGTTGTTCTGGCCGTCGGTGAGCAGGATGATGAGCTTGCTCCTGGCCTTGAGATCGCGCAGGCGGTTCACGCTCGCGATGAGGCCGGAGCCGATCGCCGTGCCCTCCTCGATGCCGTCGAAGCCGAGGCGTTCGAGGTTTTGCAGGAGGAAGTCGTGGTCGAGCGTCAGCGGCGCGGCGACATAGGCGCGCCCGCCGAAGGCGATGAGCCCGATGCGGTCGCTGGGGCGTTTGAGGACGAACTTCTGCACGGTTTCCTTGGCGAGGGCGAGGCGGTTGATGCGTTCGCCGCGCGCATCCTTGAAGTCCTCGGATTCCATGCTGCGCGAGAGGTCGATGGCGATGACGATGTCGATGCCGCTGGCGGAAATCTTGGTTTCGCCTTCGCCGAGCCGGGGCCGGGCGAGCGCGATGATGAACGCCGCCAGCGCGAACCATCGGAGTGCGCGGAGGAAGGCTCCGGCGCGGGACTGGACGTGGCCGGTCAGCCCGCGCACGAGCTGCACGGACGAGTAGAGGAACGCCGGCCGGGCATCGCGCCGGCCCTTCAGCCACGCGATCAGCGGCAGCAGGAGCAGCAGGAGCAGCAGCCAGGGATGGGCGAAGGTGAAAGTCATCGGATTGCCGATTGTTTGGTCGGCAAATCGTAGGCGGTTTCTTCCACGAGGCCGAGCGCGGCGCTGTGAAGGCTGCGCAGTTCGGCTTCGCTGGGTTCGTGTTTGGCGAACTTCACGAGGTCGCAGCGGGTGAGGAAGTCGGTGAGGAACTCCTTCTGCGAGTCGTTGAGCAGGTCGGTGGCTTGCAGGTCGAGCAGGAATTCCTCGGTGGTCCGGTCCGGCGCGCGGAACTCGAAGCGCTCTTCCAGATACACTCGCAGCGCGTCGGAGACGGCGGTGCAGAAAGGTTTGGGCTGGGTGAGCAGGGCGAGCGCGTCGGCAAGGCGATGTTTGGCGCGCTGGTGCGGCGGGATGACGGGTGCCGGCCTGGCCTGGGGGACGGGACGGAACCATTTGCGCCATGCGAGGAATGCGACTGCCGCGAGCACGCCAAGCGTGATCCAGAGCCAAAGCAGTTCCGACGGGAGCGGCACGGGACCGCGGATGTCACGCAAAACCTCACCCGCCGCAGTGGCGTTGGTCTGAGGTGTCGGGATGACAACGGCGTGTTGGTTCGTGGCGGCCAAGGTTCGTAATCAGTGTTCGGTCGGACTGCCGGGGTTGGACAGGGCTCGGGGAAGAGCGTTCATCCGGGAGCCAGGGCGGTCTCGAACTGGCGGAGGCGGGCCTGAAAATCCTGTTCGGCAAGCACGGGCTGCGCGGAGTCGGTGGAAATTTCCTCGGCGACCTCGATCCATGATTTGCAACCACCGTAGCCGGGCAGCATGGGCAGATCGACGCGCTGCGGCATTCGCGCGACGCGGACGGCCAGGGCGAATATTGCCTGCTGCTTGCCCCAGTCGAAGCGTTCCGCGAGCACTTCCTCACGCCAGATGTGCTGGCCGCGCAACCGCTCGACGCTGGCAAGGGAGTCCAGCTTCCGCCAGGCCACGACTTCAGCGCAGAATTCCAGCCGCAAGGTCTCCGGGCCGGGCAGGTGCGGGGCGATCTGGTCGTAGCGGGCCTGTGCCGCCGGCAGCACGGATTCGCGCTGCTGGTGGTAAAGGGTGGGGAAAAATAGGAAGCGCGGATGTTCGACTTGGAAGCCACCCCGGCCTTCCGAGGTGCCGCCTTTGCGCAGGATGAGGATCTGCTCACCGCGTCCGAGCGCGTCCACGACGATAAACCATTCTTTGAATGCCGTTCGCATGGCCCGGACTGTAGATGGATCAGCGCCGTGGGTCGAGTCGCTACGGGTGGGACTGGTTTCCAAAGGCAAGTCGAGTGTTCGACGTGGGCGCGGCCAGGGGAGCGCTTCGATCCTCGTTCAACTCAATTCTGGCGTGTCAAAACTGGAAGGAATGGTTCCGGATTTGCGGCACGATTCGGGAGACGCAGGGCAGAGGGTCGTCTTGCCGGGCGCGGGTTCGGTGTCTTCCAGCCGGAAGGCCAGATCAGGCGTTCAGAGGTATCTTCCCAGCATCTGGCGGTCGCCGGGTGCCATGAGGATGTAGGTGAGCCGGCCGTCGCTCCACGCGGCGCTGCTCCATGCCCCGCGGTCTTCGAGGCGCGGCTGGTTGGGCGGGGGCGCATCGGGCAGGTCGGCGCTGTTGATGATGACCAGGTGAACTTTGCCCTGCGGCAGGTTTCGGGTCACTTGAAAGGAGATGAGCGTGACGCGCCGGCCCCACCAGTCCATGACGGAGCAGCCCAGATTCAGCGGATGTTTCAGTCCTTTCGGCTTGGTAAAGTCGTCGTGGCCGCCGTTTTGGGTCAGCCATTGCCGGATGTCATCGAGGTTGCGGCTGCGATAGTCCATCCGGTAGCTCGTGCTGCCGAAGTAGTTGGGGTCGGTGGTTGCGAGGTGCGCCTTTTTGGGGAGGACGCCGTAGCCCATGCTCAGGTAATCGGCGATGTCCCGGTTGAAGTGGTCGAAGTCCGCCTTTGGCCCGGGCGTCTCGTGCAGGGAGAGAAAGCCGATGGTCGCAAAAGTCACGGCCAGCGCGGCGGCGGCGGCAACCGGATGAATCTGCCGTTGCCACCATGCCCTGATGGGCAGCGGGACGACTTTCCGTCCGGCCAGGATTGTGGCCTTCAGGTCCGCAGGCACGGGGACGGACTGGAGTTTTCCGGACAGGGCGGTGTCGAGGGCGGTTTGCTCGGCCAGCCAGCGGCCCAGCTCGGGGTCGCGTCGCGCCTGGCTGAGAGCCTCGGCAAACTGGGGGTCGGCGGCGTCCTGGCCGCCGGGGCGGTAGGCGCGGAGGATGAATTTGGCTTCTTCGTTTTTCATCGGGTCAAATGGCTTTGCGGAGGTCCATGGGAACGATTTTCCGTTCCTCGTTCGTGGCCCGGTCCGCGATGAGGTTGCGTAACTGTGCCTTGCCGCGCGCCAGACGGGACATGACGGTGCCGACCGGCACGTCGAGGATGGCGGCGATTTCCAGATAGGAGTGGTCTTCGAGGTAAAACAGCATGAGCGGTGCGCGATAGACCTCGTCCACGTCCATGAGTGCCAGCATGACGGCGCTGGCGTCCATCTCGTTGACAGTGGCCGGGGTCACGGGCGGCAGCTCGCGCTCGACCGATTCGATCTCATGGTGCGGGAAGCGCGTGGTGCGGCGGCGCGACCCCAGAAACTCGCGGTGCAGCGTGGTGAAGAGCCAGGCCTTCACCTTGGAGCGGTCGCGCAGCTGCTGGCCCTTCGAGGCCCAGAGAAAAAAGGTTTGCTGCGTGAGGTCACAGGCCTCGGCTTCACGCTCCGTGAGACTCAACGCAAAGCGGTAGAGCGGCTGGTAATAGTCGCTCACCAATTGGTCAAAGTCCGGCTCGTGCACGGGGGTTAGAGGGTTGGGATGGGTGGCTTATTCCAAAAAGAACGCAACGCGACACGACCGGGAATATCCGTGCATGCCGTGTCTCTGACTAACAGTATTGCATGCTGGCCACCCTACAAGCCGCTGAAGTTCCTGAGTTTCTTGATGACTGCATCGCCGAGTTCGAGCGCCGGCTCGTGGCGCAGCAGCCCATCAGCCTGGACGAGGTCCGGGAGTTGGAGCGCAAAACGCAACCCTACCGCAGCGGCCCCTACTACCAGCTTGCCCAACGCGTGAGGAAACTCGCCCAGCGTCTCGGGCATGTGGGCGCCGCGCAATGGGAGAAGCTCAAGGAAACGCCGGTGCCGGTCTTCAACATGGCCGAGCGGAGCTACATCGGGCGGATGGGCAGCACGAAGGACGCTCCGGTCGAGGTGAAAGTTGTCTTCGACCACCTGTTCCTCACGACCAACTACCGGATCGAGATTGGTTCCTACGATCTGGTCAAGATCACCCACCGGTTCAACCGCGAGGGGCGGATCGACTTGATCGACGCGCGGCTCAAGCAGACGAAGCGCCTGTATCTGGATGTCGCCGCGCCGGCCCCGGTGGAGGATGCGATTTTTCACCTCGTTCAAAGCTTCGCCTTCAAGGACAAGCAGGCGGAGTTGGAATGGCCCGAGAGCCGGTGCGAATACTTCATCCGACTCCGGCAGATCGCCGCCGTCTTCTACGACCTCGGGCTGGCGCAGGAGGAGCAGCAATACCGCTTCGTCATCCAGGCGGGGCACCGGCTGATGAAGGAGCTGCACCGGAATGTGGAAGCCGGCTCGCTCCTTGATGCCCGGGTGACGCGCCACCCGTTCTATCCATTCCACCAGCTTCGTGATGATGAAGCGGCCTGCTACATCGTCAATCGCGCCGCGCTCGTGGAGCCGCGTGTCGTTTTTGACCCCCAGCGCAAAGGGGGGCATCTGGGCGACATGAGCATCTGCTACGCCGCCGCGTAGCTCGGGGGGGGGGGCTTGTGCCCGGTTAAATTCTCGGGAATAACCCGGATGGCTGCGCCTCTCACGTTCACGATCTTGGTGATGAGTTTCGGCCCAACTGCGTAGGTCCGTCGCTCCCGTCCTGAACAACCGCGTTCACCAGGATTCGGTTGCCCGTCGTCAGCGCGAAACCCGCGCTTTCGGCGGGCAACTTTTTTCCAGGCATTCAAGCCGCGCAGCCGCCGAGGGGAGGCGGCGGATTCCTTCGGTCAACGCAATGCAGCCGACGGTCTGCTTCTCCGCCTCCGCAGTTACGCATCCCGGTGCGTCGGCTGCGGCTTGCCGGGACGGAAATGTTCGAGGTGTTCCAGGCGCAGGAAGAGCTGAGGATGCTGTTTGCCGGTTTCCGTGAGCGCCTGCGTGAGCGCGGCGTTGAGGGCATCGGGCGAGCCCTCGGCGCGGCAGTTGATGATGAGCTTGCCGGCGTCCAGCCAGTCGGAAAGCTCCTGCGACAGCTCGGGCACGAAGTCATTTCGCACGAGGTTGATGACCGCGAGATCGCCGAGGCCCGCGTCCTCCGGCTCCAAGGTCATTTTCAAGTGCGCGATTTCCGCGCCGGCCTCCACGAGCAGGCGGCGCAGCGTGTCGGCAAGGTCGCGGATGACCCGGTTGCCGTTGAAGCCCTTCTGGTTTGAGACGGTCACGGTCGCGTTCAGCCAGCCGAGCAGCGCCTCGCCCTCGGCATACGCTTCGTAGTCCACGTCCATCGCCACGCGCGCGACCTGCTCGCTGGCGGTGATCTGGTTGAACCAGTCGTCGAGGCCGGCCCCGGTGCGCGCGGAAACGGCGAGGACTTTCGCGCGGGGGAATTCCTCGGCGAGCCGGAGGCGCAGGCGGTCGAGCTGCTTCGCATCGAGCAGCTCGCGCTTGTTGATGACGATGAGGTCGGCCTCTTCCAGTTGCTTGCGGTAGATGTAGAGGACCTTTTCGGAGAACTGTGCGCCAGTCGCCATTCCGAGCACGCGCATGGCGCGCACCGGATCCACGAGCACGCTCAGGGGCGCGATGAGAAACTGGTCGCCATACATGCGGCGCAGCGGGTAGGTGACGGTGGCGACGAGGTCGGTGCAACTGCCGACCGGCTCGGCGATGAAGACCTCGGGGCGGGTGTCGGTCGTGAGCTTGTTGGCCGCGTCCACGAGCGAGTTGAAGCGGCAGCAGAAGCAGCCGCCGGGGATTTCCTCCGTGGCAAAGCCGCGCGAGCGGAGCATCGCGGTGTCCACGAGTTCCTTGCCCTGGTCGTTGGTGATGAGGCCGACGCGCAGGCCTTGTTGTGTGAGGCGTTCAGCGAGCCTGGCGACGGCGGTGGTCTTGCCGGCGCCGAGGAAGCCGCCGAGCATCAAGTAGCGTGCTTGGGTCATGAGGAAAGTAATTAGTGATTAGTGGGAAGTCGTGCGGCGGTGATTCGGACTAATTACTTAACACT
>JBAYGL010000158.1:0-10658 GCA_041666725.1 Limisphaerales bacterium | reverse complement strand
TAATGATAACCCGCGCCCGCATACAGCAGCCCGTGCTTCGACAGCGGCATCTGGCTCACGAGACCGGCGGTGCCGCCCAGTTCCCAAAGCACAAAACCGTCCGTCGGCGCGTAGGAGCGGATCTTGTTCATGCCGATCGTCACCAGTTCGGTGCGCGCGCTGTTTTCCCAGACGAACGGCGTGGACCACGTGCTGCGCTCGTCGCGCGCCACGCGCCAGAGCGTCTTGCCCGTGAGTTTGTCGAGCGCCTCGAGGAACGACTCCTGGTCGTTGTCGTTCTGGATGAAAATGCGGCCGCCGTGCAGCACGGGCGAAGTGCCGGTGTTCCAGCCGTCGCGCATTGGGTAGCTTGGCCAGCGGCGCTCCCAGAGTTTTTTGCCGTTCATGTCGCAGCCGAACAGGCCGATGTTCGCGAAGTAGGCATAGATCCGCTCGCCATCGGTCACCGGTGTCTCGGAGGCGAAGGAGTTGCGCGGGTGCCGCATCTGCGGGGGGGTGCCCTTGTGCGCCTCGAACTCCCACAAGATTTTGCCCGTCGCGAAATCGAGGCAATAGAGCATCCAGCGATGCGTCTCCTTCTGCGCAATATGGCCGCCCGGATAGCCGCCCACGTGCGGCGTCGGCATCTGCGTCTCGCCCACGGCCGAAGTCACAAAAACCTTGTCGCCCCACACGATGGGCGACGACCAGCCCCAGCCCGGGACGGAAGCCTTCCACACGACGTTTTCCGTGGCGCTCCACGTCTCCGGCAAGGTCGCACCCTCGCCCAATCCATCGGATTTCGCCCCGCGATACTGCGGCCAGTTCACCGTGTCGGCGGCGTGCGTCGGGGAGAGGCCGGTCAGCGCAATGGCAGCCAATGTGAAAGAAGCGAAACGCATCTTCATGAGGTAACGGTTCGATGGGAACTCTGTTACGACTCGCCTGTCAACCCGTGCCTTTAGGCCGCAAGCGGGCGGCGGCGTCCACGATGGCGCAGGTGATGCGTGGCTCACCCGGCGGTCGGATACAGGCTGGCCACCGCGTCACGGATTTTGCCGGCGAACTTCACGCGGCACACGGCGACAAGGCCGACGGTGAGGCTGTCCACGCCGTAGCCGACGTAGGCTTTGGTGCCATCGGCGCGGAGGATGTCGCGGGTGAAGTAGTATCACGACTGCGTTCCGAGAACAAACCTGGCACGCTCAAGACGCAACATTTCGAACGGACTCACGCACTTGATGCCAACACCGATGCACGCGTTGGGAATCTTTATCTTTTTGGTCGAAGCGGCGGCGACCTCATGTGTTACGACGACATAACCGTGAGCCAGTGCGTGCGCCACCAAGTAGAAGTCAGCTACCTGCAGGAACGTGCTCACTGCTGCCGGTTCATAGTTCTGCCCGGCGGCCCAACTGCTCACCGTCGCCAGAGCCGGAAGAATGGCGGCGTCTGGCTTGAGAAAGAAGCCATCGCCACGACCAGCGGCCCAAGCCGCCAACTCATCGGCGCCAGCTTCGATTTCATCGCCCACTTTCTCAGTGCTGAAGACTCGACCAGCAGCGTTTGAAGCAACCAGCCAGTCCCAAAAGGCAGGGCAGAAATCCAAGCCGTAGTGGAGGTTCTTGGCCTGGATGAAGACGTCGGAATCCAACATGTAACTCATGCGACCCCCACCCCGAGGCTGCGCCCCAATTCCTTGAACGTCGAAAGTTTGGAAAACCCGAGCATCCGAAACGCATCGTTGTAGCGCGTTTGTCCCTCCAGCGTGCTGGCAACCAGTGCTGCCGCGAAACGTTTGCTCACCCGTGCCGCCTGGGTCAGGTAGAAGTTGCCTCCGCTCCCGCGCGGAATTGCCCGCAACCTTGCCACTTCCGCATGATACGCCGCCCAAAATTCTTTCTGTGTCAGCCCCCCCACATCCAGGATACGGCGCAAGATGACCAGCGTGCTCACCTTGAAACGGCGGGCCAACCGATTCGCTTCCTCATCCAGCTCAGCGGCAGGATGGTATGCCTGCCGCATCGCGTTAAGCGGCACCAGCAGTTCGGCGGCAACTTCGTTGCACCAACGCTCCACCTGCTGGTCCGGGATGGCGCTTGGTTGTGAGTCAGAAACTGCCGATTGCCCCAACCAGATGTGCGCCAGCTCATGGGCCAGCGTGAACATTTGTGCCGCCTTGGTGTCGGCACCGTTGATGAAGACCAGCGGCGCAAAATCATCCGCCATGGCAAATCCGCGAAACTCCTGGGGATCTAAATGCCGGTAGTTGTTGTTTTGCACCACCCCATTGCACATCACGAGGATGCCCAAGCCGTCCGCCTGTTCAATGAAGTGACGCAGTGCATCAGTCCAAGTCAGCATTCGGCGGCGCGCATCCAAATCAAAACTCAGTTCCTCTCTGATTCTAGCGGCGGTGCGGACCACATCGTCCCCCACCCGCGCCGAGCCCACAAACGCCAGCGGTAACTCGCCCATCAAGCGAGCGTAGTTCCGAAACCACTCCTGACGTTGCTGACACACATAAATGGTATCCAGCAGGTCAGGCGAGGGATGTCCAATGCGCTCGTTCCCCGGGGCACGGAAATCAGGGATGGGAATCTTTTCGGCCGGCGGTTCGGTAAGAAACAAGTAGCCCACTGGCGTGTAAGTTGCCTTGGCGAATGCCTCCACTTGCTTCAAAGTAGGTTGTGCCGTCCCACTTTCCCACGCAGACAATTGCGGAAACTTGTGCTCCAAATCGGCATGATCGAACCCCGCTCGCTCGTATGCCCAGCGGAGCAACTTGGGTTGGATGGTCACGCGATTCATGGCGTTAAGCTACCGGCAGAGAATCATTGATTCAATCTTCCAGAGTAATCGCCTCAAATCGCCCTCTCGTAAATCCGTTGGAACACCTTGTCCGCGCCTTCGCCCGCACGGTTCGGATCGCAGATGGTGATGCCGTCGGGGCCGAAGCGCGCGGTGACCGTCGCGCCTTTGCCTTCGGCCAGGTATTTGAAGTTCAGGTCGCGCACCTTCGCGGCGGCGTCCACGATGGCGCAGGTGATGCGCGCCTCCTCGGCGGTCGGATACAGGCTCGCCACGGCGTCGCGGGTTTCGCCGGCGAACTTCACGCGGCAGATCGCCACGAGGCCGACGGTGAGGCTGTCCACGCCGTAGCCGACGTAGGCCTTGGTGCCGTCGGCGCGGAGCACGTCGCGCGTGAAGTGGTTGTTGCTCGTGCGCGAGCCGCCGCCTTTGTTCCACCAGCGGAAGCCGCGGTATTGCTGGTCGCTCTCCACCTTGCCGTCCGCGCCGACGATTTCGTGGCCCTGGTTCACCGGCCCCTCGAAGTCGGGCGGCGTGATCCAGTTGTTGTGGAAGTTGATGCTCATGCCGTTGTCGAAGTCCACGCGCACCTGCACGGCGTCGTAGGCGTTGATGCCGTCGCGCACGAGGCGCTTCTTCTGCCCCACGGCGGTGAGCGAGACGGGCTTGGAGTGGTAGTAGGAGTAAATCAAATCGGTCCAGTGCGGCCCGACGTAGCTGAAGGGGTCGCTCGACTCGACCCACTTGAAGGTGCTCGTGCTGACCTCCAGCGGCTCCTCAAGGAACGCGGTGCCGTAGAGCGGCGCACCGATGCGCTTCTGGATGTCGTCGCGGATGCGCAGGTGGTCGGGGTCGTAACGCTTGTGCATGTCCACGGCCACGATGCGGTTCGCGGCGCTGGCGGCCTCGATGATCTGATCGGCCTCGTGCGTGGTGAGGCACATTGGCTTCTCAGTGAGCACGTGGACGCCCTTCGCGAGCGCGGCGAGGATCGGCTGCGTGTGCAAATGGTCCGGCGTGGCGACGGCGAGCACGTCGAGGTCGGGGAAATCGCGGAGGATGTCGTGCCACGGCTCGTCGCCGAAGTAGGTCTTGGGCGAATGGCCGGTCCACTCCTTGAACGCGGCGGCGGATTTCTCGGCGGACTTCTGCGAGCGTGTGGCGACGGCGACGAGGTCGAACTTCACCGGCGCGAGGTCGCGGTTGAACTTGTCGAGGCCGACGCGGGCGAGCTGGCCGGCGATGCCGAAGCGCTGGAGGTCGGCGTAGGCGCGGAGGTGGACATCGCCGCCGAACATGCCGGCGCCGACGAGGGCGATTTTGATGGTGTGTTCCATATTTGAGAGAGGGGCCTGGACGTCGCTCACTTCTTGGCGAGTTCGCGGAGCATTGCCACGGCTTCATCCACGATGCGCTCGCCGGTGCCGGGCTCCACGTAGCTCTGAAACCCGGTCCAGACCTGGTAGCCGCCCAGCTTGAAGGCGTCGGCGTCGGGCACGTAGCCGATCCAGTCGTTCGCCAGCTCGGCGATGTAAGTCTGCCGGAAGGGCGAGCGGTTCTTGATGTCGATCCCGAGCTTCGTGAAAAACTCCGCCGGGACGCCGACGATGGCCACGTCACCGATCCGCATCACCTGCAACCAGGTCGTGCGCTGCTCGCCCTGCCGGGGGGCGAGTTCCTTCCGCATCTTCTGAAAGACCCCGATGATCGAGTCGGCCCGGACCCCCATGCGCTTCCGGCAGTAGCTTGCGACGGCCTCCTCTTCCGCGGCTTCGTTGAATGTCCGCACCCGGAATGAGAACGGACGCTTGATCGCGTCGAGCTTGTTGACGGCGCGGGGCTGCGCCCTGGCCAGGGCGTCGCTGACGGCGTCGCGAATGCGGTTTTTCGCATCGTCGGGCCTGAGCACGAGGTTGTGCGTCGAGCCGGATGCGCCCTCGATGAAGCTCACGATGCCGCCAAGCCGGGCTTCCATCTCCTGGGCGGCGATGCCGTAGAACCCGGGCGAACGCCGGCCCGGCTGCACCATGCCGATGGTGTGCGTGGAGTGGTTGAAGATCAGCGCGCGCAACTTCTCCGCGCTGTCGCGGAAGGCGAGCACCGGCAGTTCCGGATCGAACGGCCCGGTGGGGCGCACGGCATCGCTGCGGTCGCCGCCCCACAGGACGGTGCCATCGCCGAGCATGAGGCGGCTGTTCGTTCCCACCGTGTCCTCGCGGCCGAGGTGGAACAGAAAGCGGCACTCCTCGCTCGACAGCCCGGCGTCCGCGTCCTGGACGGCCTTCACGATCTTGCGCTGCACTTCGCGGCAGAACTTCTCGTTGCGGTCGTAGCCATGGACGCGGACGGCGCTCGGAGCGTGGTGCGTGTGCGTGCAGTTGATGAGCACGTGGGAGGCGGCGATGCCGGTGGTCTTTTCGATTTCGGCGGCGGCCGCGTCGAGGAAGTCGCGGGTGATCATCAGGATGTCGCACGCGACGATGGCGATCTTCGGGGAGCCGGTTTTTTCGAGCACGACCGCCACGGCGCGGAGCCTGCCCTCCTGCCCTTTGACTTTGCCGGCGAGAATGCTGCCGGCGATCTCCATGCTGTCATCGGATTCAAACTCCGCCGCCGCCGCGCCGACCCGGACGCCGTCGGCGGCGGGCAGGGAGTGCGCGCCGATCAGGAGGCAGATCGAGAACAGGATGGCTGCGAGGGCCGGTTTTGAAACGGGTTCCATGGTTCTGTGTGGGCGGATTCTAGTGGAACGCATTGTTTCAGGGCCAGAACTCTTACCGTGCGGCGGCGGCCGGGACTTCGCGCTTCGTCACGGCTTCAGATACTTCTGTGCCCGCCTTCCGTCGTGAAAGGACGACACGGTGGGGGCCGCCTGCCTTCATTCGCTGTTGCAGTGACCCGGCCGACGGGCATGATGCCATCGCCAGCGGGGAAACGAACATGCCGCCGGTGAGTCAACCGCAGAGAACACAAAACATCATGGGCGATAAATCCCCCAAAGCCACGCAGAAGAAGTCCACCCAGAAGCAGTCCAAGGCCACGAGCGCCGGCCAGAAGAAGCAGCAGGCCGTCGCCGCCAAGCAGGCGGGCAAGAAGAAGTAACCCCTTCAACTGTCTCTCCCGGCGTAAAATCCGGGAGAGGCAGGTTTCGCAGATCATTCGATTCCCGAAACATATTCCCATGCCGAAGCCACTCAAACTTCAACAGGGCCAGGTCTGGAAACTGGGCGACGATTTCCTGCGCATCACGCGATTGGAGCGGCTGGCGGTGGAATACAAGGCCACATCCGGCCCTGGCGTCAAAGCTGGCAAGCTCCATCAGGTCACCAAGAAGGAATTCTGCCGGCTGATCAAGACCGCAACCCTCCTCGCGGCAGCGCCCGCGCCCGCGCCGAAGCTTGTCCGGCCGGAATAACCGGCTGTCCGACGAGAGCCCGCGAAATACGCCAAACAGGCGAAAGGGGAGGCGGTTTTGCAAGGCTCGCCACGAGAACTTGTGTGATGGGGCGGGGCAAAGGCTGTTCCCTTTCGCGGTTTTTCGCGTGTTTGGCGGGAAGCGGCCCTGCCTCAAATCTTCGGCTTCGTTCCGCTGCGGTTGGTCCAGGTGAAGAGACCCTGTGGACGCGCCAGCATCAGCACGATGACCAGCAGCGAGTAGATGATCATCCGCGTGTCGGCGATCCACTTGAGGTTGTTGAACGGCGCGGAGAAGGGGAGCGAGACCGGCGCGCCCGCGAGCATCCGCAATCCCTCCGGCAGCAGCGTCAGCAGCACGGCGGCGATGATGACGCCGGTGGTGTTGCCCATGCCGCCGAGGATGACCATCACCACGATCTCGATGGACCGCATGAAGTCGAAGCCCGTCGGCGCGATGGTGAGGATGGAGTGTCCATACAGCCCGCCCGCCACGCCCGCGAAGAACGCGCCCACGACGAACGCGGTGATCTTGTAGCGCGTGGTGTTGATGCCCATCGCCTCGGCGGCGATCTCGTCATCGTGGACGGCGAGGAAGCCGCGACCGTAAGTCGAGTTCACCAGGCTCACAACGACATAGACCGTGAGCGCGGCGAAGGCATAGACCCAGAACAAGTTCGTGTAGGCGGGAATGCCGTTCAGCCCCAGCGCGCCGCCGAGCGAATCCACGTTGCGGAAGAGGACGCGGATGATTTCACCGAAGCCGAGCGTGACGATGGCGAGATAGTCGCCCTTGAGCCGCAGCGACGGCGCACCGACCAGCACGCCCGCCAGCGCGGCGGCGAGTCCCCCGCCCAGCAGCGCGATCGGAAAGAGAGCATGGATGCCTGCGCCCTGCGTGAGGGCGGGCGCGAACTTCGGCGCGGCGAACATGGTGATTGCCGCCGTCGCGTAAGCGCCGACGGCCATGAAGCCGGCGTGCCCGAGCGAGAACTGCCCGGTGTAGCCGTTGATCAGATTCAGGCTGACGGCCAGGATGACATTGATGCCGATGTTGGAGACGATGAGTGCGAAGTAGGGATCGAGCCGCGAGGAGCACGCGGAGACCATGCCGGCCACGGCGATGGCGGAGATGAGGACGATCTGGGAGCGGGGGATCACAGGGGAAATGCGGAACGCGGAACGCGGAACGCGGAATGCGAGCCTAGGGCGCACCCGGTAGGCACCTTCACGATTCTCAATTCGCAGTTCGACATGGGTCAGACTTTTTCCACCTGCATTTTGCCGAGCAGGCCCGCCGGGCGGAACAGCAGGATGGCGATCAGGATGGCGAAGGCAATCGCGTCGGTGAAGGTGCTGAAGCGGCTGCCGTTGACGAAAGTCTCGACCACACCGAGCAACAGGCCGCCGAGCGCCGCGCCCGGGATGTTGCCGATGCCGCCGAGCACCGCCGCGACGAACGCCTTCAGCCCCGGCAGCACGCCCATGAGCGGGTCAATGGCCTGGTAGTTCAGCGAGTAGAGAATGCCGCCCGCCGCCGCCAGCGCCGAGCCGAGCGCGAAGGTGAAGGAGATGATGCGGTCGTTGTTGATGCCCACGAGCGCCGCGGCCTGGGGATTGAAGGACACCGCGCGCATCGCGGTGCCGACCTTGGTCCGCAGCACGATGTATTGGAGCGCGCCCAGCAGCGCCAGCGCGACGACGAGCACGACGATCTGGTTCGACCCGATGACGAGCCCGGCGATGTTGAACGTGTGGACGGGGAAGAGCGTGGGGAAAGCCTTCGGGGCTGCGCCGAAGATGAACTGGCCGAGATTTTCCAGCAGCAGCGAGACGCCAATGGCCGTGATAAGAACGGTGAGTTTGGAACGGTTGCGCAGCGGACGATAGGCGAGGCGCTCAATCGTTACTCCGAGTGCGGCGCAAATCGCCATCGCGAGAGTCAACGCGAGCAAACCACCCCAAACGGACTCCAGCGGAAGCGAAGGGAAGTTTGGCAGCAGCTTGCGAAACCACTCAGGCGGTTTGGCGATGTAAAACCCGGCGAACGACCCGACCATGAACACATCACTGTGCGCGAAGTTGATGAACCGCAGCACGCCGTAAACCATCGTGTAGCCCAGCGCGATGAGCGCGTAGATCGCGCCGAGCGACAGGCCGTTGATGAGCTGTTGGGCGAATTCGGTCAGGGAAGTTGAGGGTTGAAAGTTGAGAGTTGAGAGAAACCGATCTCCTTCGCATGTCATGGTTCCAACAGAGAGCGTCGGAGGCCGCTTAACATCAGGCTCTGTTCTTCGGCGGCAGCGTAGAGACGGGCATAGTCTGCTTCGGAGAGAAAGCCCTGCCGCTTGGAAATCACCGACTGTGAGACCACCTCGAACAACGAACCGGTGGCCAGTTCGACGAAACGGGCGTAGTCACCACGCGAAGACCGGGACGTTCCCTCCGCGATGTTCGAAGAAATTGAAACCGCCGCGCGCCGCATCTGATTGGTGAGGCCAAACCGTTCGTCGCTTGGAAAAGTCTTCGTGACCGAATAGACCGCATCGGCGAACTCAATTGCCTTGTGCCACACGTCGAGTTTCTCAAAGTTGAACATAAGCACAGTCCTTCCTCTCAACTCTCAACTTTCAACCCTCAACATCCCTGCTCACGGATTCACCGTCTCCTTGTAAACAAACTTCCCGTCCTTCACCTCGATGATGACGGCTGGCTTGGTGGCGTTTCGCTTGGCGTCGAGCGTGGTCTTGCCGGTGATGCCGACGAAATCTTTCGTGGCGGCGAGGGCGTCGCGGAGCTTCTGGCCGTCGGTGCCACCGGCGCGCTTGATGGCGTCGGCGAGGACGAGGGCGGAATCGTAGCCGAGCGCGGCCATGGCATCGGGGACTTCATTGTTCCAGCGGGCTTTGAACTTCTTCACGAAGGTCTGGACCATCTCGGCCTTGTCCTCGGGCGAGTAGTGGGTGGAGTAGAACGTGCCGTTCATCGCCTTGCCGCCGATCTGTAGCAGCTCAGGCGCTTCCCAGCCGTCGCCGCCGAAGATGGGCAGGTTGATGCCGAGCTGTCGGGCTTGCTGCGTGATGAGGCCTGCCTCGGTGTAATAGCACGGCGCGAAGATGGCTTCGGGATTGGACGCCTTGATGGCGGTGAGCTGGGCTTTGAAGTCCTTGTCGCCGCTGCTGAATTTCTGCTCCACGGCAATTTTGCCTCCATCCGCAACGAACTTCTCCTTGAAGAACGTGGCGAGGCCGACGCTGTAAGGCGCGGCGGCATCGGTGAGCACGGCGACGTTCTTCGCCTTGAGCGTGTTCTTGGCGAAGAGCGCCATCACCGTGCCTTGGAACGGGTCAATGAAGCAGACGCGAAAGACGAAGTCGCCGACCTCGGTGACCTTCGGGTTCGTCGAGCTGGGCGAGATCATCGGCACCTTGGCGTTCTGGCAGATGGGCGCGGCTTCCATGGAGCGGCCGGACGCGACCTCGCCGAGGATGGCGATGCACTTGTCACGCGAGACGAGCTTGCGCACGACGCTGGCGGACTCGCCCTGCTTGGACTGAGTGTCCTCGGTGATCAGCTCGAACTTCCGGCCGAGCACGCCACCGGCGGCGTTCAGCTCCTCGATGGCGAGCTGCGTGCCCTTGTGCGACGACTGGCCGAAGGTGGCCTCCTTGCCCGTGAGCGAGGCAAACTCGCCGACCTTGATGGCGTCGCCGGCGGAAGCTTTGCCGCCGTCGCCAGCCTTGCCGGCATCGTCGGGTTTTTTGCAGGCGGTGAGGAGCAGGCCGGCGGCCAGGGCCGCGGCCACGAGCAGGTGACGGTGGGCAATATGGGCTTTCATCGTTGTGAAAATGAACCGGGCCAGTTCGCGGGCCGGCTTGTGGCGCGAAGGCTAGGCAAGCGCCTCCGCAGTTTCAACCTTCAATCACCCCGGGTCCGTCTGGCAGCGGGCAAAGATGAAGTTTTGATGAGAATTGCGGCCGCGAAGCATGGCGGACGCACGGACGTCAGACTGCGGTTTGCAAGCGGTGTCTGAGCGTCTGAGTCGCCGCCACTGCCATGTCGCCCGTCCGGTGTGAAAAAATACTTCGGTAAAAACACGCACTCCCATACAACACCATGCAAATGTCGGAACAACCAGAGCCTGTGCCCGCAGCCCGGCCGGATGAGCGGTTCATCACCCTGCTCAACGCCTCGCACGGGCGGTTGCTGGGGTTTCTCCGGGTGATGCTGGGCAACAACGCCGACGCGGAGGATGTCCTGCAGCGGGCCAGCCTGACGATCTGGAGGAAGTTCGGGGAATTCGACCCCGGCAAGGATTTCTTCGCCTGGGCCAGCAGCTTTGCCTTTTACGAGGCGAAGAATTTCCAGCGGATCACGGAACGGTCACGGCTGCACTTCGATGACGAGCTGATGAAGCGGCTCGCCGAGGAGCGCGTGCCGGACCTGGACCATCG
>JBAYGL010000157.1:0-10680 GCA_041666725.1 Limisphaerales bacterium | reverse complement strand
CAGCCGCAGATGAAGGCCATCCAGGAGAAATACAAGGATGACTCCGCGAAGATGAACCAGAAGACAATGGAGTTCATGCGGGAGAACAAGGTCAACCCCATGGCCGGCTGCCTCCCGATGATGGTGCAGTTCCCCGTCTTCATCGGGTTCTACACCATGCTTCAGAGCTGCATGGAGCTGCGCGGCGAGCAGTTCCTGTGGGCGCACGACCTTTCCCAGGAAGACACCGTGGCCTACCTGCTCGGCTTCCCCATCAACCCCCTGCCCATCGTGATGGCCGTGACCATGTTCTATCAGGCCAAACTCACGCCGCCCTCGCCGGGCATGGACCCGATGCAGCAGAAGATCATGAAGTATATGCCCATGATGTTCGTGGTCATCCTCTACCGCTTCAGCGCCGCGCTGACGCTTTACTGGACCGTCCAGAATCTGCTAACCATCCTCCAGACCAAGCTCACGAAGATCAACGCCGACAAGCAGGCTGCCGCCGGCAATGGAGCGCCCGCGAAGGCCATCATCGAAAAGCCCAGGAAGAAATGACCGGGAGATTCAACAGCGAAGACGCAATGACGCGAAGCAAGGCCGGGCCGTGCATCACTGCCCACGGAAAGACTGCTTGCGGCCATCCGCCCATTCTCTTCCCTCTTCGCGACTTGGCTCCTTCGCTGTCCAAATAATTTCCATTCCCATGCCCACCGAACCCAAAACCATCCTCGCCGAACTCCTCACCCACCTCGGCTTCACCGCCACCATCGAGGAGCGCAAGCTCGACGACGGCGGCCTCTTCCTTGACGTGAAGACCGACGAGTCCAGCCGCCTCATCGGCCGTTCCGGCCAGACGCTCGGCGACCTGCAATACCTCGCCAACCGCATCGTCTTCAACCGGAACCCCGAGGCCCCGCGCATCACCGTGGACGTCGGCGGATACCGCGCCCTGGCCAGCGAAGCGCTCATCAAGAAGGCCAGGGAAGCCGCCGACAAGGTCCGCAAATGGGGCGACATCGTCGAATTGGAGCCGATGAACGCCTACGACCGCCGCGTGGTGCATCAAGCCTTGCGCGAAGACCCGGACATTGAGACGCAGAGCGTGGAAGTCGAGGGCACGGACAAGAAGGCGATGCTGCTGCGGCCCAAACGGAAGGAATGAGCATGGTCACCATGGATTTGCCGCGCGTGTTCGAGCTCCCCGACGAGGTTTCCGACTGGGACGACAAGAGCTATTTCACCTTCCTGCAAGACCACCAGTTCGGCTACCAGGCCATCCTTGACGACCTGCTGGCCCGTGGTCAGGAACAGTCGGCGGAATACCTGCACTGGCTGGAGCAGTTCAAGGCCGTCGAGCGCTACCTGGCCCGCGACTTCAACCGCCGCTACCATCAGGGCTAGGCGGCCTGCAGCTTCGTTCCCGTCAGCCGCTCGTAGGCTTCCAGATATTTCGCCTGCGTGCGGGCGACGATGATGGACGGAAGCCCGGGGGCGGGAGGCGTCTTGTCCCACGTGAGCGTCTCGAGGTAATCGCGCACGAACTGCTTGTCGAAGCTCGGCTGGCTCCTGCCCGGCTGGTATTGCGACGCCGGCCAGAAACGAGAGGAATCCGGCGTGAGCACCTCGTCAATCAGGAGCAGCTCGCCGTTGAACAGGCCGAACTCGAACTTGGTGTCCGCGATGATGATGCCGCGT
This sequence comes from Limisphaerales bacterium, assembly GCA_041666725.1. GTDB lineage: Bacteria > Verrucomicrobiota > Verrucomicrobiia > Limisphaerales > SXTU01 > SXTU01. The sequence goes on along the minus strand of JBAYGL010000157.1, from coordinate 9,000 downwards.
TTGCGGGCGTAGTCCCGGGCGAAGTTGTAGATGCGCAGGCTCAGGTCGCGGGCACGCCCGGCAATGTCCGCGCCGACCAGCTTCGCGGCGGTCTCGAAGGGGATGTTTTCGTCGTGGCCCGTCTCGGCCTTGGTGGCGGGCGTGAAGATCGGCCCGGGCAGCTCGGAGGATTCCTTCAAGCCTGCCGGCAGCTTGATGCCGCAGACGGTCTGGGTCTTCTGGTATTCCTTCCACCCGGACCCGGCGAGGTAGCCGCGCACAACGCACTCGATGGTCAGCGGCGTCGCCTTTTTCACGATCATGCTGCGGCGGGCGAGCTGCGCGGCGAAGGGCTGGAGCTGGGGCGGCAACGGATCGCCTGGTTTCGCAAGCAGGTGGTTGGGCACGATCGCCTCCGTCTGACCAAACCAGAAGTGGGAAATCTGCGTGAGCACCTCGCCCTTGCGCGGGATGCCGTTGGGCATGATGCAGTCGAAGGCCGAGATGCGGTCTGTGGCGACGAAGAGCAGGCGGTCGCCAAGGTCGAAAACTTCGCGGACCTTGCCGCTTTTGACTTTGCGGACGCCGGGGAGATCAATCTGGAGCAACGGCTCGTCGTTCATCGCGCGGGATGATGAGGAGCGCGGCCCGAAGCGCAAGGCCGTTTGCGCATTGCGACGATTTACCAGACCGCAAATCGCCGCACAGCCAAGCCGACGGTTGCGCCGGCAAGGTAGCCGCCCAGATGTCCCGCGACGGAAACGGACATGCCGGGCAGGAAGGCGAAAAACACGTCTTTGACGATCAGTGCCAGCGCGAGCCAGTCCACCGGCACGCGCACAGCGTCGTCTAACAAAGACACGGTCCCCTCCATCCGGCACACGACGACAAATCCGACAAACCCGCAGATGGCACCACTGGCTCCGGCTGCCTGCCCGCCTCCGGCGAACAGATGGCCCGCCGCACCCGCAAGCGCAAAGAGGAAGAAGAGCGTGAGATACCGGAATGGTCCCACTGCATTAACCGCCACCCCTCCGAAAACATGGAGCAAGAGGAGATTCCAGCCCACATGCAGGCTGTGGACGTGGATGAATGGGTGTGTGAGCAGGCCCGGCAGACTCCAGCCGGTCAGGGTGAGTCGCGCGAAGAGCCGGTCGTCCGCAAGCCACTGGAGCCAGAAACAGACAAAGATGACGCCCAGCAGCAAGTGGTTCGTGAAGAACCCGCGGCGCTCCGCAACTTCGAGTCGGAACCAATCCATGCAAAAATGATCCCGACCGCGCCGCCCTCTGCCTACTCACCCTCGGCCAGCTTGCGGTAAAGCGTCGCCAGGCTCACCCCGAGCGCCCTGGCCGCCTGCTCCTTGTCGCCACCGGCCTGGGCGATGGCGCGCTGAATGTAGGCGCCTTCCTGGTCGCGCATGAAGTCCTTGAGCTGGCCGACCGGCTGGTTCAGCGGGCTGGGCGCCGGCGAGGACGGCACGGCGGCGTTCGCCAGCTTGGGAGCCGTCGCGATCACGCCGGTGTCGCCGCTGGGAGAAAGGGCTATTTCCACGTCGGAGAACTCCGGACTGCCCAGCGGCTGAAGGTCGGGCGGGAGGTCCACGAGCTTGATGAAGCCCTCTTCGCACAGGGCGCTGGCGCGCTCGATGGCATTTTCCAGTTCGCGCACGTTGCCGGGCCAGGCGTGGGCCTGCAGCGCCTCCAGCGCGCGACGGCTGATGCTGTAGGCCCTGAGGCCGCGATCTGCGGCCTTGCTGCGGAGGAAGTGCGCGACGAGCAGCGGAATGTCGTCACGCCGCTCGCGCAGCGCGGGCATGGGAATGGAGATGACGTTGAGCCGGTAGTAGAGGTCTTCACGGAAGCCGCCTTCCTTGATGCGCTTTTCGAGCGGCTCGTTGGTCGCGGCGATGACGCGCACGTTCACATAGAACGGCACGTTGTCGCCCACGGCGCGCACCTCGCGCTCCTGCAACACGCGGAGAAGCCGGCTTTGCAGCACGCCGGACATGGAGCCGATTTCATCGAGGAAGATCGTTCCGCCGTCGGCCTCCTGAAACAGACCCTTCTTGTCCGCGATGGCCCCGGTGAAAGACCCCTTGCGATGTCCGAACAGCTCGGATTCGAGCAGGTGCTCCGGCAGCGCGCTGCAATTGATCGGCACGAACGGCCCGGTCGCGCGCCGGCTGTTGAAGTGCAGCGCCTTGGCGATGAGTTCCTTGCCCGTGCCGCTCTCGCCCCGCAGCAGCACCGTGCTGTCCGTGCCGGCGACGCGCTCGACCATGCGGAACACCTGCTGCATTGCGGGAGCGGTGCCGATGATCTGGTTGAACTGGTATTTCTTCTTCAGCTCCTTGCGCAGGTAGGCGTTCTCGGAGACGACCTCGCTGTGCGAGAGCGCCTTCCACAGTTTGAGCCGCAGCTCGACGCCCTTGAAGGGCTTTTGCAGGTAGTCAAACGCGCCGAGCTTGGTCGCCTCGACGGCGATTTCGAACGATCCGTAGCCGGTGATGAAGATGACGATGGCCGGCGGCGTGAGGGCGCGGGCGCGCTTGAGCACATCCATGCCGGTGGGGCCGGTCTTGCCGAGGTTGAGGTCGGTGATGACGATTTCCGGCGCGATGCGCTCCATCGCTTCCAGCGCGGTCGCGCCCTCGTTGAACGGAATGACCTCATGCCCCTCCGCGCGGAGGATTTCGGTGACGATCTGAATGCTCAGCAGATCGTCTTCCACGAGCATGACTTTGGCCATGCCGGAGAGGCTACGGAAGAAAAGCCACGCGTCGCAAGCCGCGAATCCCCCCCCGGCGCCTTGAACTTTGAACCTTGAACTTTGAACCTCACCCCCGACCATCGCCGCGTGCGCGTCCACTTCCTCCTCGGCCCCGCCGGCAGCGGCAAGACCTGGCGCTGCCTGGGGGAGATCCGTGCCGAGTTGAAGCGCGCACCCGGCGAGGCCGCGCCGCTGCTGCTGCTCGCCCCCAAGCAGGCCACCTTCCAGCTCGAACGGCAGCTTCTCGACGATCCGGAGCTGGCCGGCTACGCGCGCCTGCAGATCGTCTCCTTCGACCGGCTCGCCCACTGGCTGCTCGATACCTTCGGGGCCGTGCCGGAACTGCTCGACGACGAGGGCCGGGTGATGGTGCTGCGCGCGCTGCTTGCCCGCGAACAGGACGCGCTGAAAGTCTTCCGGGCCACGGCACGGCTGCCCGGATTCGCCCGCCAGCTCAGCCAGCTGCTCCGCGAATTTCAGCGTCACCAGGTCACGCCAGAGAGGCTCGCGCGGCTCGCCGGACGCTGCCCCGGGAGCGGCCCGCTGCGCGACAAACTCCACGACCTCCATCACCTGCTCCGCGCCTACCACGAATGGCTCGCCGGCAGTTCCGTGCGCGACGGCGACCAGCTGCTCGATATTGCGACGCTCCTGCTGCGCGATCCGTCCTTCGTCATGCGCAACGCGTCACCCCCCATCGCCGGCCTCTGGCTGGACGGTTTCGCCGAGATGACCCCGCAGGAATTGGACCTCCTGTGCGCCGTGCTGCCCTTCTGCCGCACGAGCACGCTCGCCTTCTGTCACGATCCGCAGGCCGGCGACTCGCAAAGCTGGCTCTCCCTCTGGTCCGTCGTCCGCCGCACCTACCTTGAATGCCGCACCCGCGTCAAGGCGCTGCGCGGTTGCGAAGTGAGCGAGGAATCGCTGGCGCGCGACCCCGCCCACAGCCGTTTCCGTGACAGCCCAGCCCTTGCACAACTGGAAGCAAACTGGACTGCGCCCGCAAACACGGCAGGGCGAGACTCCGCCCATCCAGCATCCAGCATCCAGCACCCAGCCTCGCCCCTCCGCCTCGCCCTGTGCGCCAATCCCGAGGCCGAGGCCACGCTGGCTGCGCGCGAAATCCTCCGCCACGTCCGCGCCGGCGGACGCTTCCGAGATTGCGCGGTCATCCTTCGCACGCTGGATCACCACCATGTCGCGCTGCGCCGCGTCTTCACGCGCTACGGCATTCCCTTCTTCCTGGACCGCCGCGAACCGGTCACACACCACCCGCTCGCCGAGCTGACGCGCTTCGCCCTCCGCACGCTGGCCTACGGCTGGCAGCCCGACGACTGGTTTGGCGCGCTCAAAACCGGCCTGGTCCATGAGCGCGATGAGGACATTGACTGGCTGGAAAACCTCGCCCTCGCCCACGGCTGGCACGGCGCACAGTGGTTCGAGCCATTCGCCATTCCAGAACCCAGGTTCAACCTGACGCGCGCCGAGCAGCTCCGCGCCCGGCTCACCGCCCCGTTCCGGAACCTTGCGCAACAACTCGGAGCGCCGGTCACCCCCGGCGCTCATCTCGCCACCGCCCTCCGCGACCTTTGGGACACTCTGGCCGTCGAGTCCCGCCTGCAAACCTGGGACGACGCACTGGCCCGCGAATCCGGGGCACCCATCATCGCCCCGCCGTTGCACACCACCGTGCTGCGCCAGATGCACGCCTGGCTCGACAATCTGGAACGCGCCTTCCCCGCTGAAACTCCCCCTTTGCCGCTCCGCGAATGGCTGCCCATCGTCGAAGCCGGCCTGAGCACGCTCAGCGTCGGCGTGATTCCGCCCGCGCTCGATCAGGTGCTCATCGGCACGGTGGACCGCTCGCGCAACCCGGAGTTGCAGCTCGCCCTCCTGCTCGGCCTCAACGAAGGCATCTTCCCCGCCCCGCCGGTGCCGCCCGTCCTGCTCTCCGACACGGAGCGCGACCTGCTGGCCGCGCACGACCTGCGTCTCGGCCTGGACCCGCGCGCGCAGATTGCGCATGAGCGCTACTTTGCCTACATCGCCTGCACGCGCAGCCGCAAACGTCTGGTCTTGAGCTGTTCCGCAGCGGACGCCGACGGCAGCCCTCTTCATCCCTCGCCCATCCTCACGCACGTCCAGCAACTCTCCTCTGGTCTGGAGCTTGAAAAGATTCCAACCACGCATGACTGGCGCGAAGCCGAACACACGGAGGAATTGCTCGAACCCATTCTCCGTAAACTTGCCGTCAGCCCGGCAGGGCGAGACTCCGTCGAGCCCCAACTCGAGCACAGCGAGGCGAGCGCAGCGAGCATCTCGGCGGAATGCACTGACCAAAATGCTCGCTCCGCTCGCGCCAACTCTGTTGGCGAATGGGGTTCGACAGAGTCTCACCCTACCGGCGTTGTTTCGCTTGCCTCGCTCCCCGCGCTCGCCCCCGTCGTCGCCCGCTGGCACCAAATCTCCGCCAGCCGCGCGGTTTCCAGTCTTTCCCCGGCCGCAGTCGCCCAACTCTACGGAACCGAACTGGCCACCTCCGTCAGCAAGCTGGAGCAATTCGCCGAGTGCCCGTTCAAGTTCTTCATCGCCGCCGGGCTGGGCGCGGAGGAGCGCGAGGAGTTCGAGATCGACCATCGCGAGCGCGGCAGCTTCATTCACCGGCTGCTCGACGAATTCCACCTGCGCGTCGCCGCATCCGGTCGGCGCTGGCGCGACCTGACGCCGAATGAAGCCGCCACCCTTGCCGCCCGCGTGGGCGAAGACCTGCTGGCCAGCCCGGAGTTCGCGCTCTTCGCGGCGGATGAAGCACGCCGCTTCGCCGCCCGCTCGCTCATCGCCAGCGCGCAACGCCTGCTGGCCGCACTCGTCGGCTGGATGCCCGGCTGCCGCTTCGATCCCGTCGCGGTGGAGCTGGGTTTCGGGATGCCCGGCAGCCCGTTGCCCGCGTGGCGGCTGGAACTCGCCGACGGACGCGCCGTGTCGCTGCGCGGGCGCATCGACCGCGTGGACCTCTGCCGCGACGAGAAGACCGGCGAGACCTTCGTCGCCGTCGTGGATTACAAATCCAGCCCCAAAAGACTGGAGCCCCTCAAGGTCGAGCACGGCCTGCAACTCCAGCTGCTCGCCTATCTCAACGTGCTGCGCGCCTTTCCCGACGCGCTGAAATCAGCCCTGCCGCAACCGGCTTTCGGAAGCGGCGACACACTTCAACCCGCCGGCGTTTTCTACGTCCCGCTGCACGGCGCGTCCGGCTCCAGTGGCGGGCGCGCCGAGATTCTCCTGGCCGACGAAGCCTCCCGCCGCACGGCCTACCAGCACGCGGGCCGCTTTGACTTCGCGCGCCTCGCCCATTTCGACAGCCGCCCCGCCGGCCTGCCCGGCGGCCAGTTCCGTTACCGGCTCAACAAGGACGGCGGGCTCATCGCGCGCGGCTCCGATGCGCTGCCCTCCGCCGAGTTTTCCGCGCTGCTCGCCCAGGTCGAAACGAACCTCCGCCGCCTCGGCGAGGCCGTGTTTGCCGGAGAAGTCGCCGTTGCCCCCGTGCGTTTCAGCGCGAGCGACAAGGCCTGCGACCGCTGCGACTACCGCGCCATCTGCCGCTTCGACCCGTGGGCACAACCTTACCGCTCGCTGCCCAAACCAGCCGCCGGGGAGGAGGAATCATGAGCGCCTTCACCCCGGCCCAGTCCGCCGCCATCGCCGCGCGCGGCAACGTGCTCGTCATCGCCGGCGCCGGCACGGGCAAAACGCGCACGCTCGTCGAGCGCTGCCTGCAGCTGCTGCGCGAGGGGGCGTCCCTCGATCGTATGCTGCTCGTCACCTTCACCGAAGCCGCCGCCGCCGAGATGCGCGCCCGGCTGCGGAGGGCGTTGCAGGAGGAAGTGGAATCAGCCAGTGGAAAAAACGCGCCATCCTCCCTTACCCCGGCCCTCTCCCGCCGGGAGAGGGAGCAAGCTCGACCACCTTCGCTGCTTTCCAACGCGTCCAGTTCAAGTCCAGCGCGGGCGGCGTCTCCCCCTCTCCCAGCGGGAGAGGGCCGGGGTGAGGGAGAAAACATCCCTTCGTCCGAGCCCGCCCGCTCTCGCCCCGAGACGCCAGACCCCAGACCCCAGACGCTCGACCACTTTTCCGAGCAGCTCGCCCTGCTCGATGCCGCGCAGATTTCCACCCTGCACGGTTTCTGCCTGCGCCTCGTCCGCGAGCATTTCCACGCGCTGGCGATTGACCCGCAGCTCGTCATTCTCGACGAACGCCAGACCCGTCCGCTTGCTCGCGACTGCCTCACGGCGCTGCTCGACGAGCACTACGCGGGACGTCACCCGCACAGCGAGGCCGTCCAGCAACTTATCCGCCGCGCCGGGCGCGGTGCGGACGAGCATCTGCGCGTGCTGGTCGGGAGGCTCCACCGTTACGCACAGTCCCTGCCCGATCCCGACGCGTGGCTGGCCGGACAACTCGCGATGTTCCGCGAAGAATCCCCGTCGCAGTGGCACGCATGGCTTCTCGCCGGCTTCGAAGAATGGCGCGCAGAATGGCTCGCTGCATTCGTGTCCGCCCCCGATGTCACCGCGCTCAAGCGCGCCCGGGCGGCGCTCTCCGCCCTGTCACCGGACTTGGTAGGGCGCGCTGTCCTCAGCGCGCCGCCGAACCATCCGAATGCGCAACCGGCGCGCTGGGGACAGACGCGCCCCACCACGGAAGCCTTGGTCGCCGCGCTCGCCGAAGTTCTCGCCGCTGATGGCGACTGGCCGCGCGGCACGAAGACAAAGTTGCGTCCGCCCTTCTCCAAGCTCTTCGAGGAAGCGGAATTCTTCCACAGCCTGCTCGCGCCCGCCTCTCCTCCCCAGACCCAAGACGCCATCCCCCATCCCCCATCCCCGCTGGCCGAGGACTGGGCGTGGTCCCGTCACGCAATGGCCGCGCTGGTGGAACTCACACGGCAGTTCACCACGCGCTTCGGCGAGGCCAAACGCCAGCTCGGCGGACTGGACTTTGCGGACCTCGAACAGTTTGCGCTGCGCCTGCTGCGGGATGATTCGACCGGAGTTGCCCGCCACTGCCGTGACCACTTCAGGCACGTCTGCGTGGACGAATACCAGGACATCAACGCCGTGCAGGACGCCATCCTCCGCGCAGTCAGCGGCGATGGCGCGGCGGCCAACCGCTTCCTCGTCGGCGACCTGAAGCAAAGCATCTACCGCTTCCGCCTGGCGAACCCGCGCATCTTCGCCGGCTACGCAACGGCGTGGCGCGGCCCGGCAGGGCGAGACTCCGTCGAGCCCCATTCCGAGCAGAGCGCAGCGAGCATGTCGGACAGCGCCAAGCCCAGCCAAGAAACTCGCTTCGCTCGCGCCTCCTCCGTCGGCAAATGGGGTTCGACGGAGTCTCGCCCTGCCGGGGCAGGAGGCGTCATCGCGCTCTCGGACAACTTCCGCAGCCACGAGGCAGTCTTGGATTTCGTGAACCCGTTGTTCCGCGCGCTCATGCGTGAGGCCATTGGCGGCGTGGCATACGACGCGGAGGCGGAGTTGAGATTTGGCAATTCCGAGGGCCGTGCAGCGCTGCGCAATCCCCCTCCCCCGGCCCCCACCGAAGGACAGGGCCGGATTGGAGGGCGGGAATCCAACAACCCGCCGCAGCCAGATTCCACGGCCCGCGTCGAACTCCACATCCTCACGAAAAACGCCGACGAACCCGCTGCCGACGGCGACGCCACGAATGACCTGCTCGACCTGCTGGCCATCGAACGCGAGGCCCGCTGTGTGGCGCTTCGACTTGGTGAGTTGCGCGCAAGCGGACACAGGGTTTGGGACGACGATGAAGCGGTGAAGGCGTTCCGGCCTGTCGAATGGCGCGACATGGTGGTGTTGATGCGGTCCCCGGGTTCTCGCGCCGAGAGTTTCGCGCAGGAATTTCACCGGGCAGGCGTGCCGCTGCACGCGGAACGCGGCGGCTTCTACGAGGCGTTGGAAGTCAGCGATCTGCTGAATCTGCTGCGGCTGCTCGACAACCCGCTGCAGGACCTCCCGCTGCTGGCGGTGCTGCGCTCGCCGCTGGTGGCGATGTCGCTGGAGGAGCTGGTGGCCATCCGTGCGCACAACGACGAACGGCTTTTCTGGGACGCGCTGGTGAAAGGAGCGCGGACGCCCACGTCCGCCGGCGTGACCACCGACCCCGAACCTGCTGCGGACGTAGGCGTCCGCGCTCCAGAGCCGCCCGCCGCCCCACCCTTCATTCTTCACCCCT
>JBAYGL010000156.1:0-10699 GCA_041666725.1 Limisphaerales bacterium | reverse complement strand
CGGTGAACCATATTTTTGAACGGCAGCTCGAAGACGGTGGCTGGAACATCTATCCGCACGGCCCGTCCGAGGTGAATGCCACCATCAAGGCCTATCTCGCCCTCAAGCTCGCGGGCGTGCCCGTCACCGATCCGCGCATGCTCAGGGCCCGTGAAATGGCCCGCAACCTCGGCGGCGTGCCGCGGATGAACACGTTCTCCAAGCTCTATCTCGCACTGCTCGGGCTCGTCGGCTGGAACCATGTGCCCTCGATTCCCTGCGAGGTGCTGCTCATCGGCAAATGGTTTCACGTCAACTTTTGGGACATGAGCAACTGGTCGCGCGCGATGCTCGTGCCGCTGGCCATCATCAACCACTTTCGTCCCACGCGCCCGCTCAGGAACGGCGTGACGCTCGACGAGCTTTACCCCGGCGGAAAGTGGGAGCTCGACGAGGCCCTGCGCCCGCGCTACTTCGATCTGGGCCTCCGCAACGGCTTCCTCTGGCTCGACCGCCTGCACAAGCTCGCGGAGTGGGTCGCCCGGAAAAGCTTCCACCCGTTCCGTAAACGCGCGCTCAAACGCTGCGAGCAATGGATGCTGGAGCGCTTCGAGGGCAGCGACGGCCTGGCCGCCATCTTCCCCGCGATGCTCAACAGCGTCATCGCGCTCGAAGTGCTCGGTTATCCGAAGGACCACCCGGTTTTCGCGCGGGAATACAGGGAACTGAAACGGCTTGAGCACCACACCGCCGATTCGATGCGCATCGAGCCGTGCTTCTCGCCCGTCTGGGACACGGCCATCGTGAGCATCGCCATGCGCGAGTCCGGCGTGCCTGCGGAGGATCCCCGCATGAAGCAGGCGGCAAGCTGGCTCATAGACCGCGAGATCCGCTTCCGGGGTGACTGGCATCACAAGAACCCCGTGGACGTCGAGCCCAGCGGCTGGGTTTTCGAGTTCAACAACAAGTGGAACCCCGACGTGGACGACACCGCCATGGTGCTGCTCGCGCTGCGACAGACGCCGACCGACAACCCCAAACGGCGCGACGAGTGTTTCAAACGCGGTTGGAACTGGATGCTCGCCTTTCAGTGCAAGGACGGCGGCTGGGCGGCCTTCGACAAGGACTGCACCAAGAGCATCCTCGAAAAGGTCCCCTTCGCCGACCACAACGCCATGCTCGATCCAGAGTGCGTGGACATCACCGCGCGCATTCTCGAAATCATGGGCCTCGAGGGCGTGCCGGTGACAAACCCGCAGATCCAGCGCGGCCTTGCCTTCATCAGGAAGCTGCAGGAGGACGACGGCAGCTTTTATGGACGCTGGGGCGTCAACTACATCTACGGCACGTGGCAGGTGCTTCGCGGGCTCAAGGCGCTCAACTACAACATGGGCGAAGCCTGGCTGCTCCGCGCCCACGACTGGCTCGTCGGCGTGCAGCACGAGGACGGCGGCTGGGGCGAGCGCTGCAACACGTATGACGATCCGGTCTTCAAGGGCGCCGGACCGAGCACCGCGTCGCAGACCGCGTGGGCCGTCATGGGCCTTTGCACCTTTGAAAACCCGGACATGCCCGCCCTCAAGCGCGGCGTCGAATATCTCTGCCGGACGCAAAACACCGACGGCTCATGGTCCGAGGACGAGATCACAGGCACCGGTTTCCCCTGCGTGTTCTATCTCAAATACGACATGTATCGGAACTCCTGGCCGCTTCTCGCGCTGGCCACCTACAAGCAGCTGCTCCGCGCGAAAACCGCCTCCAACGGTCATGGTCCTGACCGGCACGACGCCGATGCCCGGCCCGCCCTTCGCTGAGCCATGAACGGCAAGGCGAACGGCTCCGTCCTGGTCTGCTTCGCAGTGAAGGAGGAGGCCGCGCCGTTTCTCCGCGCGCTTCCCGCCGGCGTGGAAACGCTCATCACCGGCATGGGGGCCGCAGCAGCCGAACGCGCGTTGCTCCCCAGGCTCTCCGGACGCAATTGGGAATGCGTGCTCACCTGTGGCTTCGCCGGCGGGCTCAATCCGGCGCTCCGTCCTGAAACCGTCGTCTTCGATGCGGACGAGAACTTTCCGCTGCGCCAGGGGCTGGTCGAGGCCGGTGCCGTTGCCGTCCGCTTTCACTGCGTGGAACGGGTGGTCGTGAGTTCGTATGAGAAGGCGGTGCTGTCCGAGCGCACCGGGGCGGACGCGGTCGAGATGGAGTCCGGGGTCATCCGCCGCCTGTGTTCCGAGCGCGGCATTCCCAGCGCGACGGTGCGGGTCATTTCCGACGCCTCGCACGAGGACCTGCCATTGGATTTCAACGCCCTGATGAAGGCGGACGGGAAGCTGAACTTCGCCAGGCTGGCGGGTGCCGTCCTGCGTCGCCCGAAAAAAATCCCCGCGCTCATGGCGCTGGGCAAACGCTCCAAATCCGCTGCCAAACGGCTCGCCTCCGTGCTGCGTGCAGTGCTGGCGCGGTGAATCTGCTCGGTGGCCGCTTCGTTCGAACCCATCCGCCTCCTGACCTCGGCGGCTACGAAGTGGGGATTGTCGTGGCGGCTATTTCCTCTTCGCTCGTTTGGGCTGGGTAGCGCGACTCCCCGTTTTGCCTCTTGCCTTTGCCATTTGGCCTTCCGCGTCAGCGGTGCGCGGCAGTCGGGCGGCGATACGTTGCAGCGTGTCAAAGGCGAACTCGGAAACTGCCCTAAACTCTCTGCCTACCTTAGCTTCTTTGTCCGAGGTCATGTAGGACTTACAGAACTGGACTAGGACTTCGGTCTGAGCCTTGTTGAGTTTGGCCAGCATTCTGCCCAGTGCCATTCCGGCCCGCCATTTGATGTCCCCCTGCCCATGCTTGGTGGCTTCGATGAGCTTGTTCAGCACGAGGGGTGTTGCCGCTTGTGTCCCTAGTTTTCCAAGCGCCTCGGCGGCGGTGTTCCGAACGACCTCCTCCTTATCGTCTAACCCAGCCAAGAGGCAGTGGACCACTTTTGGATTCGTCGCTTTCGGACAGAGTTTTCCCAACGCTTCAGTAGCAAACCATCTGAGGACGGTGGATTCATCTTCCACCAGTTCGGCAATCCGATTTATCACACTTCCGTTGGCTGCAGCCGGGCCTAACCTGCCAAGAGCCGTAACCGCATGCTCTTTGACTGTGGGATCATTGTCGCGAGTCAGTTCAAGAAGTCGAACAGTCACCTTCTCGGTTGCAGCTGTAGTCCCAACCAGTCCGATCACCTCAATGGCTCGCCTGAGAACTACGCGATCATCACTCCTCGTGATTGCCAGAAGCTTGGCAAGCATCAAGCCCATGGAGTCCGACGCGGAGAGTTGCCTGATAGCACCTGCAGCATTGCTTCGGACCCCGTCCACATTGTCTTGAGTCAACTCAATCAGGCGCGAAAAGACGGCATCCGAAATCTGGTCATGCTTAAGTTTGGACAAACCAGCAGTTGCGTTCAGCCTGACGCTGTCATCCTTATCCGAGGTGAGTTTTAACAGTTGGGCGACTATTTGCTCTGTGAATGCTTCTGGCGGTAGATTGGCGAGATCGCAAACAGCATTTCCACGGAGGGAGTCGTCTGGATCGTTCGTAAGATCGAGTAATTTAGTGAGGAACATGCCATTTCCGACGGCTCTGGCGATGCGTCCGAATGCAATTCCAGCGGGGTTGCTGAGCCGGATGTCTTTGCTCGAGATCAGAGTGAGCAGGCAGGCAAGCACATCTTCCCTGGCCGCTGCCGCTCCCATCAAGCCCAGGGCATCGATTGCGGTCCCTTTCACACTAAAATCATCGCTGCGCAGGAGTGAGCTGAACAAGTCTATCACAGAAGCAGAAGCAGCCGATGGCCCCAAACGGCCGAGGGCTCTTATCGCGGTGGACTGCACTCCATAGTTGTTGTCTTGAGTGAGCAACGTGAGCCGGTGCAGCCCCGCCGGACTAGCCCCCGCCGCACCGAGCAGTCCTAAAGCCTCGGCTGCCTGTAGTCGCGTGAAGTCCGCTTTGCTTTGAGTCAATGGCAGAAGGTATTCTACGAGGGTGGCGCCTACCGGACTAACCCCGGCATAGGAAAAGAGCCTTTGGATGCAGTCCTTAAGAGGATTGGCTTGCGACGTCTGAAACAATTTCAGGACGACTTCAGCCAATTCGCGGCGGTAAGAGTCATTCACGCCGAGTTGGCCGACGTCACAGAGGGACTGGAAGGCGAAGAGGAGGTCGCGGTGGAGGTCGCCTTCCAGCCAGCTCTCGGCACCACGAATCGCGGTGAGCAGGACTTGCGTGTCTGCGCGGGAGCGACGCGTGTTTGGGCTGCTTAAGTGCGCAACTTCGAGCAGGTGAACTTCCCGCCACCACGGGTCGTGCAGGTATTTGAGTGTCTGTTCCACGAAGTCCTCACGGTCGGACAGCGCGCGCGCGGCGAGGTATTCCTGAAAGGTGAGGTGGGTGAAGGCGAAGGTGTCCTGCTCCCGCTCCACAATCAGACCGGCCCGCTGCTCAATGATGTCCACGAACTCCCTTGCGCGCACCTTGGCGCGGGTTTCCGTCTCGGCAAACCGCTCGCAGAATTGCTTTTCCAATTGCGTATTGAGTTCCTTCCGGCTGACCTCTGTGCCTTTCTCCCCGCGCTCGTGAATCCACAACGCGATGGGTTCCAGCAAGGCGCATTTCTCCTGGCGCGTCAGCCCGCCCAGGTTGGCAAGGTCAAGGCCCGTCACGCCGTGTTTCACTTGGTCCCAATAGCCGAGCAGAAACTCGGTGCATTCCTGATACAACTCGACGCGGCGCTGGGGCAGGCCCACGCCCTTCTGGTGGATGAGCGCGAGGATGGAGAGCAGCAGCGGGTTCGCTGCGAGCGGGCGCACGCGCTCCTGCTTCACCGCCGCCTGCAAGTTCTTCGCCGCGCTGGCCGCCCGGTCGCGCGTGGTGGGGTTGTCCCCCTCACGGGCGATGGTCACGGCCAGATACCAGTTCGTGGAGAAGGCCGCGATGTCGGCATCATCGAAGTCGCGGACGCGGCACTCGGAGCACAAGGCGGCAAGATGCGTGCGGCAGTCGTTCTCATAGCCGCGCGGGCGCGAGGAGAGCACGAAGCGGCACTTCGGATAGGTCCGCACACACGCCGCGACGAACTCGGCGGCCCGCGTGCGCTTGGACGCGACGGCGACTTCATCCAAGCCGTCGAGCAGGACGAGGGCCTTGCCCGTGGCAAGGGCGCGGAGGAAGAAGTCCGGCGGGAGCGGGAGGCTCTGGACGTGCTCGGCGTAGTATTCCTGCAAGTGCTGGGCAAGCAACGCGGGCGGCAAGGGACTGTGGAGCCCCTTGTCTTTCTCCAGGCAGTCGAGGAAGCGGTTGAAGTCGCGCAGCGTGACGAAGAGCGGAAGGCGGTCTTCGTCCAGTGCGAGGCGTTCCTTCACCTGCCGCCGCGCATAGGCAAGGGCGAGCCACTTCAAGGCAGTGGTCTTGCCCGCGCCGGGTGCGCCGATGATGGCGAGGTGAGGGTGGGCGCGGAGGGCTTCGGGAAATGAGATGAGGTTTTGTGTTGGAAGGGGTGGAGTGTAATAGCGGCCCAAGTCCTGTCGTCTTGGGGTAGCCGAGGCTTCCATAAGCAAGGCGAAGTGTTCCTTCGCCGCCAGTTCCTTGGCACGGTAGGCAGCAGCCCCTTCAAAATCCTGCTCCTTGATGGCTCTCTCCTTGCGCTCGGTTAGCTCATCGATTTCTGCCTCAAGTTCAGTCCCTGAGCGGTCCGGCGACTCTTGAGCAGTGAGTTTCACAAACACCTGCTCCAAGTCCACGGCGATGGGCTGGTCGGAGGAGAGGGAGTAGAGCGTGAGCTTGCCGAAGCGGTCAACGAGGTGCTGGCGGTATTTGTCCTCGATGTCAGCGACGGGGTTTTTCCCTGATCGAAACGCGACGTAGAGCGGTTCTTCGCCAATGCCTTTCAGTTTAAACTCGCCGACGATGCTACATTCCAAGTCACGAACATTGCCTTCGACCAGCCGAGCAGTTTCCCTCGACAGGAAAACTTGGCCGCCTTCGGCGCTGCTCATGACGCGTGCCGCCTTGTCCGCCGCCGAGGCCGTGTAGCCGGACTTGGTGGGCGTGGCCGGGCCCGTGTGCAGGCCTATGCGAATGGAGAAGGGCAGCTTGTTCGGGGTAGGTATCGCGGCTTGCTTGATCTGGTCCTGAATCTCCAAACCGCACAGCACGGCGTGTTGGGCGTCCGAGAATGCGATGAAGTAGCCGTCCCCGGTGCCCTCGACGATCACCCCTCCCCGTGCCGCGACGAATGATCGGATGATGCGGTTGTGCGGTTCCTTAATTGTCAGCAGGAAGGCATCCTGACGCTCCGCCGAGGTTGCCCCGGGCATCTCGCCTTTCATGGAGATTGAACCCACGATGTCGGTGAACATGAACGTCACGTCGCCGGAGGGCAGGGGGCGATGGCGGGACGGAAAGGGGTTGGCTGCCGGTTGCTTCGGTCCTCCCACAGTGGGCGGGTGCTCGGCTTCAAGCGCCCACAACTCTTCCAGCGTGCGAATCTCGGGATCAGGAGTCATGGCTTTAGTCGGGTTCTGTCTGGCGCATGCTAGCCGGTGGACGAAGGCTTTGGAATTCCAGTCTGAGCCTTTCTAGGTTACTGCCTTGGATTGAAAAAACATCGCGGACTGGCCGACCCAACAGGCGGTGGTAAAAGGCTGCCGAGTCGGCGGTTGCCTCGCCCCAGATTCGCCTGGCCTTAATGACGGCAGCCAAGTGGGCAAGTCCCAGCAACATGCCGGTGCCGACCCGCTCAACCTTCTCGGGAACCGCGCCGATCACATCAGGATGGGTGGAGAGAAAGTCCACCACGAGGTGGTTGGCCCAGGTGCGTCGGCAGAAGCACATGCCCAGTGTCGGTTGTTCGCGTTGCCACGTGGCATTTGCCAGGAGAATGAAAGCATATTCCCCGTCTGGGTCGCTCTTGATAGCCCCCTGCAATTCGCCGAGATCAGTGACGGATAGTTTGCCGTCAGAGTAGTAGCGCCACCGTTTGGCTGACAGCGCAGCGAACTCCTTCGCATCCTGGGCCCGCGGGTTGTCTTTCCCGTGGACGATCTCTTTCCACCTGTCCAGCAACGCGACGTCCGATTCTTTCCCGAAGACGAAGGCGACTCTATCGCTACGGCTGTTAACTTTGACTAGGAATTCCATGCCTTGGCCGATTGCCTAGCACCATCCTGTGAACATGAAGGTGACGAGGCCGGAGGGGAGGGGCCCGGTCGGAAGCGTGGGAAAGGATTTTTCGTCCGCCATGCCGGGAACGCTAAAGAAGCAGTGCAAGTCTGCCAAGCGGGGAAGTGGTTAAACCGTCCAATTGCTGCCAGTCATCGGCGCGGCGGGCTCGTGGCCGCGCGTTCAGCGGGATGAATCTATCGTCGGAGGGGCGGTTTCCTTGCGATCCTTCATCTTCTCGGTCCAAGTGATGATCCCCGCGCCGAGCATGATGAGCAGCACGCCGGCCCAGCGTAGGGGCGGGATCTGCTCGTGGAGCAGGAACCTCGCGGTGAGCGTGGTGAGCACGAATCCCATCGCGGTGAGCGGCCAGATGAAGCTCACGTCGCTGCGCGAGAGCAGCACGAGCAGGGCGACGAAGAACGCCGCCTCCAGCGCCACGCCGAGGAGGATGCTGGAGTTCGTCACGCCAGCCTTCACGATCCGCAGGATTTCCGGCGCGCTGACCTGCTTCACCTCGCCGATCTGCTTCAGGCCCCTGCTGAGGAACACGACGCCGATGGCCTCGCAGACGAGGCCGGCGATGAGGATGGCGAGAATCTTCGTCATGCTGGCGACGGGTCTTTCAAATCCTGATAGCGGATGAGCTGGATGTCGAGTTCCTGCACCAGGGCCTTCACGTGCGGGCTGACAAGCGCCTCAAACTCGTGTGGAAATTCGTCGAGCGACGGATGCGAGTAAAGCTCGGAGTCGCCGGACGGCAGGCGGGGCAGCAGCTTCCGGATGAACGTCTCGTCCACCCGTGCGTTTTGCAGCAGGCCAAAGACGCGGTCGGTGAAATGAATCCCGGAGCCGTCAAGGATGCGACGGGCGCGCCGGGAGAGCTGGCCGAAGATGAATGCGTGGCTGGCGCGGTAGAGCCAGTTGCCGCCGGCCAGTTGCAGGTTCAGCATGAACGGGTCATCGGTGATGCGGATGTGCCGGATGCCCCACTCCAGACGACGTCTCGCGAGCATGCTGAACACGGTCGGATGCAGATGCATGTTCAGGTGGCCGTTGACGTGGTCGAGCACAAGGCCGGTGGACTTGAACCTGGCGAACTGGGCCCCGATTTCCCTGGCGAGCTGGAGCCGCAGGTTGCGGTTGAAGTAGAAGCGCACGCCGGTGGCGACGGGCGAATGGCTGAGCGCACCCTGGGCGTCCACGAGGTCGGGGATTTCCATCGGCCCGCAGGCCGCCCTGCCGCAGACGAGGGTGAGGTGCAGGCCCACACCGAGGGAGGGGTTTTGCTGCGCCAACCCAACGGCTTCGTCGAAGGCGTCGCCGTTTACCATCAGGCTGGCGGTCGTGAGGATGCCCTCGCGATGTGCCCGGATGACGGCTTGGTTGATGGAGTGCGAGCGCCCGAAGTCGTCGGCGTTGACGATGAGCCGGCGGGTCAAAGCAGGGCGGGCGCTCCGGTTGCCAGTCGGAGACCGGCGCTCCAACTCATGGCCAAGGGGAGTGCTGTTTTCGCCTGAAGCGCGGCGTTTGGGTTTGAAGCCGGCGAGGTCGGCTGCCGGAGCGGGGGCGTTCGTGGGGTTTGCTTCCCGAACCGGCAAATCTGCAACGCCACGCGGAGCGCGGCGGTGGGGATTTTCCGGGGTCGGATCCTGTTCAGACGCCATAGTTCGGTGCCAGTGCACCGGTGGCGGATCGATACCACGTGCGCAGAATAAGGGCGAGCTTTTGCGCTTTGTTCAGCCGGGTCGGCGTCGGTGCGAGGATTGGAAAATCATTCTTCTCCAGCTTGCGCAGCAGCCGCCAGTAAACCGCACCCATCAACTCCGCCGCAACCATGGCCTTGCGGTCTTCCGCCGGCAGGGTGGCGCGGGCGCGGGCGTAATGGTGACGCGCCCGGCTGGCGGTGGTCTGTGCCAGCCTGCGGAACTGCGGGGTGAACTCGCCGTTGAGAATCTCCGGTTCGCCGACCTGGTGGCGCTTCAACTCTTCAAGCGGCAGATAGATGCGGCCGCGTGCGGCGTCGTTGCCCACGTCCCGGAGGATGTTGGTGAGTTGCAGCGCCTTGCCGAGGTGGACGGCGTAGTCGCGGCAGGCCGGGCTGGTGTGGCCGAAGATTTCAATGCTCAACAGCCCGACAACCGACGCGACGCGGTAGCAATACTGCTCTAGCTCCTCCCACGTCTGGTAGCGCGTGACATCCAGATCCATTTCGACGCCGCGGATGAGCTCGTCGAACAGCTCGAAAGGCAGGTGATGGCGGGCGATGTAGGGTTGCAGCTCGCGATTCACCGGGAACTGGGGCTGGCCGCCTTCGCATGCGCTGCGGATGTCCGAACGCCAGCCGGCCAGCCGAGCACGGCGCTCTTCCACGGGCACGCTTTCCTCGTCGGCCACGTCGTCCACCTCGCGGCAAAACGCGTAGAGCGCGGACATGCCGGCGCGTTTTTCCTTTGGCAGCATGACGAACGCGAGCGCGAGGTTGGACGCGCTGCGCCGGGTGATCTGCTCGCTGACGGGCGGGGTCATGGGAAACGCGGAAGGTGGAACGCGGAACGCGGAACGGGCAGTCCGGGCATCGTCGGCAAGAGGGATTTCATGGCTGGCGCGGTGGAGGCAGGCCGCCGGTTTCGGCAAGCGTCGGGTTGCGGGGACGGTGAGGGGCGCGCTTGCGGTGGCGTCGGCGGGCCACGGAAAACCAGAGCGCCAGCGGGAGCGTGACGAGCAGGGCGGAGATCAGTATCGGAGCCGATTGCTCACCGATCACAGTCCTGCCCTGGGCAGACGGCCCGCCGGGCTGCGGAAATTCCGGGGGCAGCATTTCCGCTGCGAAGATCGCAGGAAACCGGGCTGACATGACGCTCATTTCTCCAGTGTGTCGGTGTCGCCCTCGGCGGTGGTGCCGGTGTTGATGTTCAGGCGCTGCATCCGGTAACGGAGGGCGTGCCGGGTGACCTTCAGGCGCTCCGCCGTCTTGTTGATGCTGAAATGATTTCGCTCCAGCGCGGCGAGGATGAGCTGCTTTTCGAAGCTGGTCAGCGCCTCGTCCAGGGAGTCTGGAACCGGCGCGGCCGGGCCATCCCCCTTGCGGAGCTTGGTTTCCAGCTCGAAGTCCGGCAGGTGCTGGGGTTGCACCTGCGGGCCGGGCGAGAGGATCACGGCGCGCTCGATGACGTTGCGCAGCTCGCGGACGTTCCCCGGCCAGTGGTGCGAAAGGAGCTTGGCGGCGGCGGGCTTGGTGAGCGTCATCACCGGCTTGCCGATGGAGCCGCAGAACTGTTTCAGGAAATGATCGGCCAGCAGGCACACATCCTGGACGCGTTCGCGCAGCGGCGGTGGACGGAACTGCACGACGTTCAGGCGGTGATACAGGTCTTCGCGGAACTGGTTCTCGCGGATTGCCTGTATGATGTCGCGGTTGGTTGCGGCGAGGAGGCGGACGTTGACCCTGAGCTCTTCGTTGCCGCCGACGCGGCTGAACGAGCCGTCTTCCAGAAAGCGCAGGAGCTTGGCCTGGAGGGAGCGG